>CALEGL010000026.1 GCA_937876495.1 uncultured Bifidobacterium sp. | reverse complement strand
AGCTGCAGACGAGGACGTCCGTCAGATGGCCGAGGATGAAGCTGGCGGCCTGCTGCTCCGTCGCCGTCAGTGAGCCGTAGCTCTCCTGGATGCGCTCGATGACGTTCATGATCACGGCCTTTTCTTCCGGGTGCCCCTTCATCGTAATGGGAGCCGGTGCGTGCCGGTGCGCGGCGCCGCCTCCGTCCGGGCGTCCGAGCGCGGTGGCAGTGGGCGGATGTTTCGGCCGCGTGAACCGGAACCGAGGTTTCCGCCCGGAACGGCTTGTTTGAAACATATCTTTCGACAACTCGAAACGAAACAGAAATTTCCTTATCTCTGACATGAAACATTTATTTCAGTAAATGGGTGTGTCGCCGAAACCGTCGCGATTGGTGACGAAGGCGTCCCCCGATGCGCGGATGTCCGCGGAACGTCGGGAGAACATCCGAAGGCAGTGGTGAGGAGATCGGGATGACTGCTATAGATGCAGACAGTGGATTGGGAGCCGACGCTTCGTCGGGAAGCGGCTCCGCGGACGAGCCGACGGGCGCGGTCGCCATCAAGGAGTCCTACGATCCGCGTCTGGCGAATGCGGATCTGGCGCCTCTCAAGAAACAGACATGGTCGTGGTACAACATCTTCGCGTTCTGGATGTCGGACGTCCATTCGGTGGGTGGCTACGTGACGGCGGGAAGCCTTTTCGCCCTCGGCATCGCCAGCTGGCAGGTGCTCGTCGCGCTTCTCGTGGGCATCGTCATCGTCCAGATGCTCGTCAACCTCGTCGCCAAGCCGAGCCAGCGGATGGGCGTGCCCTTCCCGGTGACCACGCGCTTCGTCTTCGGCGTCAAGGGGGCGAACATCCCGGCGATCATCCGAGGGATCATCGCCGTGGCATGGTACGGCGTCCAGACCTTCCTCGCCTCCGAGTCCCTGAACATCATCTTCCTCAAATTCATCCCGGGGTCCCGCGCCCTTGAGCAGTCCTCCTTCCTCGGGCTGTCGGCGCTGGGATGGATCTCGTACGGGATCCTGTGGGTCGCCCAGGCGTGCGTGTTCTGGACGGGAATGGACACCATCCGCAAGTTCATCGACTGGGCGGGCCCGGCCGTCTACGCCGTGATGATGGTGCTGGCCATCTATCTCGTCGTCAAGGCCGGAGGCCTCGGCAACATCGACCTCAACCTGTCGTCCGGAAAGCCCCTGGGATTCGTCCAGTCCATACCCGTCATGATCACGGCCATCGCCCTGGTGGTCTCGTACTTCGCAGGCCCCATGCTCAATTTCGGGGACTTCTCCCGCTATTCGCATGACTACCGCAGCGTGAGGAAGGGCAACTTCTGGGGGCTGCCGGTGAATTTCCTCGCCTTCTCGCTGCTGACCGTGATCTGCGCGTCCGCGACCGTCCCCGTGTTCGGCAAGCTCATCACCGACCCCATCGAGACGGTGGAGCAGATCGACACGCCATTCGCGATCCTCCTCGGTGGTCTGACCTTCGTCATCGCCACCGTGGGCATCAACATCGTCGCCAACTTCGTCTCGCCGGCCTTCGACTTCTCGCATGTCAATCCCAGGAAGATTAGCTGGCGCGCCGGTGGGATGATCGCGGCCGTGGGCTCCGTCGTCATCACCCCGTGGAACTGGTACTCCAACGACCAGGCCATCCACTACACCCTCGATCTGCTGGGCTCCCTGATAGGACCGCTTTTCGGAATCCTTATCGCCGGATACTTCGTCGTCTCCAGGCAGCGCGTGTTCGTCGACGACATGTTCACGCTGAGCCCGCAGGGACGCTACTGGTACAGCAACGGGTTCAATCCCAATGCAGTCCTGGCCCTCGTTCTCGCGAGCATCCCTTCCATCGCCACGGCCATCCTCCCGTCCCCGCTGCAGCAGCTCGGGATAGTCGACGTCACATGGCTGTCCGACTTCAGCTGGTTCATCGGCGCCGGGCTGGGGTATCTCTTCTTCTGGCTTCTCGAGAAGTACCGTCCGAAGATGCCGCATCTTGATGCCGACGAGCCCGGCGTCAACGACGGGGCCTCGGTCGAGGACTGACATCCCGCCGGTCGACGCGTCTCCCCCGGGGATGGGCCGACCGGCTTCCTGCATCCGTATTCCATGGGAATCCATACGAAGGAAGGGTGTGCATGACGATCCGGCTGAGGGTCATCAACCCCAACACCACGATGTCGATGACGAGCCACATCGGCGAGGCGGCCCGCGAGGCGGTCCCGCCGGACGTGGAGATCGAAGCCGTGAGCCCGTCCATGGGACCCGTCTCCATCGAGGGTCATTATGACGAGGCCCTCGCCGCCGTGCGCGTGCTGGACGAGGTGCGTCGAGGTGAGGTCGCGGGGGTCGACGGCTACGTGCTTGCATTCTTCGGGGATCCCGGTCTTGTGGCCGCACGTGAGCTTGCTAGCGGTCCCGCTGTGGGGGTTGC
>CALEGL010000025.1 GCA_937876495.1 uncultured Bifidobacterium sp. | reverse complement strand
ACGGAAGCAGGCCACGGGCGCCCCCACCTGCGCGATGGTGTACAAGCTCACCGAGCGCGAAGGCAAGGACGGGCGCATGCAGCCCGTCGCCAAGAAGTCGAAGGACAAGGCCACGGTGCCGGGACGCAAGCTCGCCTTCCGCTCCTACGAATACAGTCTCGCGGACGCCGAGCACGTCATCTCCGGGTCCGAGGAGAAGCTCGCCGCCTTCCGACCCGAGGAGGGATGGAAGGACCTGCTCGTCGACTACATGGACCATGGCGAGGCCGATCCGCGCTACCAGGGTCATGACGCCATCATGGCGGCCCACGGCTACCGCGCGAAGGCCCTCGCCGAGCTGCCCATCACCGCGCTGTCGCTGATGAAGGGCGATCCGGTCATCCCCACCGAGACGGTGGTGCTGTAGGGGGATTCCGCCGGCCAATTATCGCCGTCCGTCCGCCGGCGCGAACCCGACGAACGCCTCCGGACGAGGCGACGGAACCCGAACCGGGAGCGGGACCCTCAGTCCTCGCCCTCGCCCATCATCCGGTCGTAGATGCGCCGGCATTCGGGGCAGATCGGGTACTTCGAGGGGTCGCGCTTCGGCACCCACACCTTGCCGCACAGGGCCACGACAGGACGACCCGTGATGCGCGATTCCATGATCCTGTCCTTGGAGACGTAGTGGGCGAAGCGGTCGGCGTCGCCCTCGTCCGTGCGCGCGGGCTTCTCCTTCGTCTGCGTCCTTTCGAGGACGCTGGTGCCGGCGCCGCCCTGGGTGCCCTCGGTCGTCGCGTCGGCGTCCATCACCGCCGTCGTCCTCGTCGCTTCCCTGACGTCTTCCATCGCGTCCTCCGTCCTTCCGGATCTCCGGGCTCCCCGGCTCCCATCCTGCAGCCTCCCCGCGGACCGCATCCGGCCCGCGGCCCGCGGCCCGGGAGGATGGACCCCGGAACCGTCGGAACGCTGCCCCCATGATACGGCGCGAGAACGGCAGGCCGCGGCCCCCACGCGGTAGGCTTGGGGCCATGACTATCGCCGTGTGCCCCGGATCGTACGACCCCGTCACCTCCGGTCACCTGGACGTCATCGAACGCTGCGCGCGTCTGTTCGACGCCGTGCATGTGGTGGTCGCGGTGAACGCGGCCAAGACGCCCATGTTCCCGGAGTCGGTGCGGGTGGAGATGATCCGCCGCTCCCTGCATGACGACGGCTACGACCGCGTCGTCGTGGCCTCGACCCATGGGCTCATCACCGACTACTGCACGAGGGTAGGCGCGACCCTCATCGTCAAGGGGCTGCGGCAGAACGGCGACTACGAGGCGGAGCTCGGCATGGCGCTCGTCAACCGCAAGCTCGCCGGCATCGAGACCATGTTCCTTCCCGCCGACCCGGTGCTCGAGCACATCTCAAGCTCGATCGTCAAGGACGTGTCGCGGCACGGCGGCGACGTGACGGGGATGGTGCCGGACGGCGTCATCCCGCTGCTCACGGACGCCCTGAACCACGAGCATCCCGAGAACGGGCATCAGGCGAACGACCATTCCGAGGACGGCTGGACGCACTGGACGGGAACGGCCCAGGAGGAGGATTCCCATGGCAGATGACGGTACGAACGACGACACGAGGAGGAATCGGGTCATCGACCCGCATTCGGAAGGACATGACGTCGCCGTTGCATCCGATGCCGACCATGGCGCGGCCGCGCCTGCGCACGCCGACACCGGACAGGGCCGACGCATGGGCGCACAGACGGATGCCGAAACCGCCCCCTCCCGCTCCATCTCGATGGAGGATCTTCCCGACCTGCGCGAAGGCGGCGGCGACGGCTCCGACGACGCGGGCGACCCCAGCCGCGAGGAGTTCACAACGGTGTACGACATCATCGACGCTCTGCAGGGCATGCTCGAGGACGCCCGGGGGAGCGTGTTCTTCCCCGGCACGGCACGGGTGGACAGGCAGGAGTTCGAGGATCGCCTCAGCCGGCTCAAGGACCTGCTCCCCGTGCAGCTGGAACGCGCGTCAGCGCTGATGCGCGAGGCCGAGCGCCGTCTCGACAACGCCCAGAACCAGGCGAGCGCCATCGTCGCGTCCGCCCAGAGCAAATCCCAGCAGATCGTCCGTCAGGCGCAGGAGCAGGCCGAGTTCCTCACCGGGCAGCAGAACGTCACCGACATGGCCCGACGCCGAGCCCGCGAGATCCTCGACGCCGCCCAGGCCAAGGCCGACCATCTCACCCGCGGGGCCGACGATTACTGCACCTCGGTGATGACCGACCTGCGGCAGCAGGTCGAGAAGATCGACCACGACATCCAGGGCGGACTGCAGGTGCTCGAGGAGCGACGCGGACAGGCGGCCCAGAAGCTGCCACATCTGGACGATGGCGACTACCCGGACGAGTGACGCGGACGAGCCGATGCAGGCGCGGCACGGACGAGTCGCCCTGAGCGATACCGAATGACACCGAGTGATACAAGGACGGCATAGGACATGACACGATCCACCACACGCCCCGAGGACTCCCCCTGGGCGCTTTCCGTCGCCTCGCTGACGGCATCCGCCGGCCGAAGCCGGGACGTCGACGCCCGGTTCCCCGCGCCCTCCGGGATCGGCGACGAGGTCATCGGCGTAAGGGAGGGCGACGAGGTGCACGTCACGGGGCGCATTGACTCGGTCGTCGACGGCCTCGTGCTCACCGCACACATCGACGCCCCCGTCCATGCCGAATGCACGCGCTGCCTCACGCCTCTCGACCACGCGTGGGGCGTGGACGTCACGGCCTTCTTCCCCTATGACTCCGCGGCCTTCGCCGACGAGGCCGACGACGGGCACGAGGTGCAGATCGTCGCCGGCGAGGAGGAGGACGGGGACGTCTACCCTCTGTCGGACGACCGCACCATCGCCGACCTCGAGGCCCTGCTGCGCGACACCCTCGTCGAGGCTCTTCCGCTGCAGCCGCTGTGCCGCCCGGACTGCCGGGGGCTGTGCCCGCAGTGCGGAACCAATCTCAACGAGCATCCCGACCACCGCCACGAGGTCACGGACATCCGCTTCGCCGCGCTTGAGGAGCTGAGGCGGCGGATGGCCGAGGAGAACGGCGGCTCCGGGGACGGATCGGACTCCCGGGACGGGAGCGGGGACGCCGGGAGCGGAAGCTCCGCAGGGGACGCCGGCACGAGGCGGAACGCGTAGCCGGCCACCATCGAACCTGCGCCAGAATCCCCCGCTATGGACAATGTTGCGGGGGTGCGATATCATACGGAACGCTTATAAGCAGACGTTCGAACGAAACAGAGGACATCATGGCACTGCCGAAATACAAGACCTCGCGCGCCAACACGCATTCGCGCCGCGCGAACTGGAAGGCCGCGGCCGTCAGCACGGTGAGCTGCCCCAACTGCGGGGCCCCCACCCTGCCGCACACCGCGTGCCCGAGCTGCGGATCCTTCCGCGGCCGCACCTACAAGGACGCCATCCAGCCCGGCCACACCAAGTAGCACGGTCCGGCGCGGAGAACGGATGCTCATATCCCCTTCCACCGCGTCGGAGGAACGGCGCCTGGAAGGCGAGTAAGGCATAAGGGCCCTGCCATCGACGGGTGGCGGGGTCCTTCGCGTATGAGATGACGCCCCGTGACGACCCCGCAATGTCAACGCCTGATTCCCCATCCCGGAGGCGGGCGGAGCCGGGGGCGGGCGTCCGGAAGGCGTCCGGGGAAATCCCAGAAAGTCCGGGCAAGTCCGAGGAAGAGGATTCAGGACCATGACCACAACGAACGCAGACGCGGAGGACGACGAGAGGGCGGCCGCCGACGCATCGGCCGGCACGACGACAGCGGACGCCGGGCACGACGGAACGCCAGGCGACCACCGAGCGGGCGGCTCCCCCCGGGACGAGCTGCTCGCCGTTCTGGGCACGAGCCTGGATTCCGACCTGCTCGTGCAGGCCCTCACGCATCGGTCCTTCTCCCACGAACATGAGGGGGCTCCGAACTACGAGCGTCTCGAGTTCCTCGGCGACGCAGTCCTCGAGCTCGTGGCCACGGAGACGCTGTACAGAGTCCATCCGGACATGACCGAGGGTCAGCTCGCCAAGATGCGCGCCAAGGCCGTCAGCGAGGAGGCCCTGTCCGCCGTCGCCCGCGAGAAGCTGCATGTGGGGCCGTACATCCTTCTCGGGCACGGCGAGGCCGAGCAGGGAGGGGCCGAGAAAAGCTCCATCCTGTGCGACATCGTCGAATCCCTCATCGGCGCGACCTTCGTCTCCCATGGCATCGACGAAGCCCGCCGCGTCGTGCACCGGCTCATCGACGACACGCTCGCCGAGGTCGCCACCGAGGGTCCCGCCCTGGACTGGAAGACGTCCCTCACCGTCAAGGCCCACGGCATGGGGATCGAGGACCCACGCTATCTCATGGCCGTCGAGGGGCCGGAATACGCGCCCGTGTTCACCGCCCGGGCCGTGATCGGCGACGACGAGGTGCTCGGCGTCGGCCGCGGCAGCTCCAAGCGCAAGGCGCAGCTCAACGCGGCCGAGCAGGCCTGGCACCGGCTCGACTCTCGGCGCGGATAGATCGGGCTCCGGACGGAACGACCACCGGAACGACCGCCGTCCCCGGCGCTTCGTCCGGGGACGGCGGCTAGCATAGACTGAACCACGACGTCCATAACGTAACGCCTCCGAAACACGGCCGACCGCCACAAGCGGCGCCCCACGGAGCACGCGCACCGGCCGCACGACGGCGGACCGACCAGGGTCCGTGCGGCGATTCGGACATCGCCCACGGCGAACGTCCCGGCACGGGCCGGACGGCGACGCACGACGGGCGCTATGCGATGACGGACGAGAAACAGGAACGACCAAGGGGAATCATGGTGTTACCAACGCCTTTGCAGGCATTCAGCGGCATGTCCAGGTCAACCGCCCCCACGGACGAGAAGACCATCACCAACGGAGAAAGGATGACCGGCGCCGAGGCACTGATCCGCTCGCTGCAGGACTTGGGAGTCACCGACGTCTTCGGCATCCCGGGCGGCGCCATCCTGCCCGTCTACCACGCCATTGACGACAAGACGAAGTTCCGCTTTGTCCTCACGCGCCACGAGCAGGCGGCGGGCCACGCCGCCGAGGGCTATGCGGTCTCCACCGGACGGGTGGGCGTGTGCATCGTCACCTCGGGCCCCGGCGCGACCAACACGGTCACCGCCATCGCCGACGCGAACATGGACTCCGTGCCGCTGGTGGTCATCACCGGACAGGTGGCCGTCAGCGCCATCGGCACCGACGCCTTCCAGGAGGCCGACATCGTCGGCATCACCTACCCGATCGCCAAGCACTCCTTCCTCGTCACCGACGCGCAGGACATCCCCCGCGTGCTCTCCGAGGCGTACTACATCGCGCGCACCGGGCGTCCCGGACCCGTGGTCGTCGACCTCACCAAGACGGCCCAGAAGGGCGAGATGTACTACTCGTGGCCGCAGAAGATGATCCTTCCGGGATACAACCCCACCGTCAAGGCGCACGGACGCGTGCTCTCCGATGCGGCGAAGCTCTTCGCCCACTCGTACCGGCCCGTGCTCTACGTGGGCGGCGGAGCCGTTCGCTCCGACGCCGGCGAACGCATCAAACGCCTCGCCGACCTCACGGGCGCTCCCATCGGCACCACGCTTCCGGCCCGCCGCGTCGGCCCCGACGCCGACCCGAAGGTGCTCGGCATGCCCGGCATGCACGGCACCATCGCCCCGACCGGGGCCGTGCAGCGCTCCGACCTGCTCGTGGCCCTCGGCGCCCGCCCCGACGACCG
>CALEGL010000024.1 GCA_937876495.1 uncultured Bifidobacterium sp. | reverse complement strand
GTCCACGCTGGGCCCCATGCGGTCGGCCACGGCGGCGGCCTCGTCGGGCTCCGGCTCGCCCTTCTGATGGGTGAGCTCGCCGTAGTGCGGCCAGCTGGCCACGTCGAAGTACACGTTGCCGGTGGGGTTGCCGTCGGCGTCGCGTACCACGTAGCCGTGGCCGTTGTCGAGGATGCGGCGGATGAGCTCCACCATGTCGGGCACATGCCCCGTGGCCCGCGGCTCCACGGTGGGGGGCAGGACGCCCAGCTCGTCGTAGGCGCGCGTGAACTCGCGCTCGTAGCGGTAGGCCCGCGCCCACCAGCGCTCGCCCGCCGCGGCGGCCTTGTCGAGGATCTTGTCGTCGATGTCGGTGACGTTGCGCACGAAGGTCACCCGGTAGCCCAGGCGCGTGAGCCAGCGGCGCACCACGTCGAAGGCGACGGCGGCTCGGATGTGGCCGATATGCGGGGAGCTCTGCACGGTGGCCCCGCACACGTAGATGCCCACGTTCCCGGGCACGATCGGCTCGAAGGGCGACACCCGGTGCGTTGCGGTGTCGTACAGGCGCAGGCCGGCCGCCGCCGCAGTCAGGTGAAGGGTGTCGGGAATGGTGGAATTCCGCGGTTCCTCGGCTGCTGTCATAGGCACGAGGGTAGGGGTGTTCCCAGACATCGGCGGTCATCCGCGTCCGCTACGGACCGCCGTTTACCATGGTGACGCCGTGCGATGCCACAATGGGAGCCATGACGTCGCCGCAGGTTCTCATCATCCAGCATGTCCCATGGGAGAAGCCGGGCCGTATCCTCGACAGCCTCGAGGATACGAGGATCCCCACGCAGACCGTCACCATCCTCGACGACCGCCATCCCGACCTGCCCGACTTCGGCGAGATGGCGGGACTCGTGGTCATGGGGGGTCCGATGGGCGCCCTGGACTTCGACGAGCATCCGGGACTCAAGGCGGAGGCCAAGCTCGCCAGGGCGGCCATCGCCGTCGGCAAGCCCGTGCTCGGCGTCTGCCTGGGCCATCAGATCATCGCCACGGCCCTGGGCGCGAAGCTGTCGAAGGGCAAGGCGCCGGAGATCGGCTTCGCCCCCATCCGCCGCGTGGACAGACACGACTATTTCGCCATGTGGAACAAGCAGATCGACGTGCTGCACTGGCATGACGACGTCGTGGGCATCCCCGAGGGCGGCCAGCTTCTGGCCAGCTCGTCGCTGACGACCAACCAGGCCTTCCGCGTGGGAACCGCCCTGGGGCTGCAGTTCCATCTCGAGGTCACCCCCACCCTGTTCGAGGAGTGGATGGAGGAGCCCGCCATGACGGACGGCCTCAGGAAGTCGCAGATCTCGAAGATGAGGGACGACTTCGAGGAGGACAACGCCAAGCTCATGCCGCTGGCCGAGCAGGTGTTCTCCGGATTCGCCGCGCGGTGCAACACCTACGCCCGCATGATCTCCCGCTGATCGCGATCTTCCTCCGATTGCGTGCTGATTCCCGCTGATTCCGCAATTGATTCCGCACCGATCCCGCATCGGCGATGTCCGCCCGGGCCGCTTGGACCGTCCGCCGGGTCCCCCGTCGTGGAAGGCCGCCCCGCGGTAGATGACCGGCGGTAGATTGGGGAATCATGCCTATCTATGACCTCGGACTGGACCATGTCTCCCTGGCGTTCGCCACGACCACCGTCTTCACCGAGGTGACCCAGGGCGTCTTCGAGGGCGACCGCATCGGCATCGTCGGACGCAACGGGGATGGCAAATCCACCCTGCTGCGTCTGCTCGCCGGCCGGCTCGAACCGGATTCGGGGCGGGTCACCCGCCGCGGCGGCCTGACCTTCGGCATGCTCGACCAGCGCGACCCCCTTGACGATTCGATGACCGTCCGGCAGGCGGCGCTCGAGGGACGCCAGGACTACGAATGGGCGGCGGATCCGCGATCGCGGGACATCGTCGAGGCGCTGCTCGGCGGCATCGACCTCGAGGCGCGGGTCGGCACGCTGTCCGGAGGCCAGCGCCGCCGCGCGGACCTGGCGCGTCTGCTGCTGCATGACTGGGACATCCTTGCCCTGGCCGAGCCCCCCAACCATCCCGCCCTCGTCACCCTCCACTGGCTCGCCGAGCATCCCAAGTCCCGCTGGTCCCCGGGGCCGGGCGCGCTGCTCCCCGTCCCCCCCGACCTCTGGTTCCTCGATGAGGTTTGCGACTCCACTCGGGCTGTTTCCGACGTGC
>CALEGL010000023.1 GCA_937876495.1 uncultured Bifidobacterium sp. | reverse complement strand
ATAGGAGGTTTCTACATCCCCGGGGCCAGCAGGCCTGCTGCGGAGTCGGACGGGCCGGCGGGCGCGGTGGAGATCGCCGCGGCCCTCAGGGCCATGGGCGGCGACGCCTGGGTGGTGAGCGACGAATGGTGCGCGCCCGTGATATCCGCGGCGGCCGCCGACGACGTCCCCGACGACCATGTGCTCATCTCGCCGGGAGTCGACGGATTCGACGCCTGGCTGGACTCGGTGGGCCGGCTCGTGCGCGAGCGCGGCATCGACGGCCTCGTGTACATCGAGCGGGTCGGGCCCTCCCGCGATGGCGACCCGAGGAACATGCGCGGGGTGGACATCAGCAGATGGACGGCCCCGCTCAGCCGGCTCACGGAGCTGGGCCTGAGCACCATCGGCGTCGGGGACGGCGGCAACGAGATCGGCATGGGCCGCATCGATCCGCTTCCCATCGAGGACGTCGTGGACCACGGCGAGCGCATCGCCTGCACGGTGCCCACCCAGCGTCTCATCATCTCGGGGACGTCGAACTGGGGCGGGCATGCCCTCGTATGTGCCATGCGCGTCATGGGACATCCGGAGCTCGATCCGCTGCTCGACGACTCCTGGCATCGCCGGGTGCTCCGGCGCGTCGCGGACGCCGGAGGGCTCGACGGGGTGACGATGCTCAACACCCCCACCGTCGACGGTCTGAGCGAGGAGCGGTACTACGAGGAGATCCGCGCGCTGTCGGCTCTCGCCCGGCGCTAGGTCCCGGTGCCTCAGGATCCCCGCGCGGGCGGGGACGGCCGGCTCCTGGCGGATCTGACGGTCGGAACCCGGCGGCCGTCATGGTCGTCATGATCGGGGTCGGCCACGCGCCGTGATCCTCCATGAGCGCCCGGAACCCTCGATAGGCGGCGACCCGCCGACGAAGCGTCAGCGGGACGCGCGCGACCGCATGCAGATGTCGGCGAAGCGCCAGGCGAATCCGCGCGCGGCGTCGACGTTGGCGGAGGCATCCGCACGGCCGCGGCGGACGACCTCGTCCCAGTCGAATCCGTCCGCACGCACCGCCGCGCGGTCGTCGTCGTCCCAGCCCTCGACGTTCCCCTCGGACATCTCGGGATGGAATTGCAGTCCCCAGGCGCGCCCGCCCAGACGGAACCCCTGGACGGGGGAGCGGTCGGAGCGGGCGAGAAGCGCGGCGTCGGCCGGGAGCCTCGTGATGTGGTCGACGTGGTTCTCCACCATCGGGAAGGCTTCGGGAAGCGAGGAAAACAGGGGGTCCGAGGAGGCCTCGGGGGTCAGCGAGATGCGCGTCATGCCGTGTTCGGGGCGCAGGACGCGGTGTTCGACGCGTCCGCCGCCCACATAGGCGAGGATCTGCCCGCCCAGGCAGATGCCGAGCTGGGGGACCGATTCGTCAATCGCCTCGGCCACCAGCGAGCGTGTGGCAGGAAGCCAGGGATAGCGGGCGTCGTCGTCGGGCAGGGGCGCCCCTCCGAGGACGACGAGGGCGTCGTAGCCCTTGAGGCTCGTCGGCAGGCCGTCGGGGCCGAACGCGAGCCGGTGGTCGAGCCCCCTCTGTGCGAACCAGCCGCCGAGGCGTCTCAGGGAGGCCGTCCGGGAATGCCCAATCACCAGGGCGAGCCCCCGATCGTGCTCCTTCGTCCCCTTCGCTGGCTCGTCGCGACTCTTCGTCATGTCATTCATTCCGTTCTCTCCTTCGCTTCCCTCGCGTCCCCTGGCTCCATCATCGTCCGCGGGTGCGTCCGC
>CALEGL010000022.1 GCA_937876495.1 uncultured Bifidobacterium sp. | reverse complement strand
CGGCGGCGGAGGCAGCGACACCTGGCTGCGGGGGCAGGACGGGAGGGTCGAGACGTGGAACGGCGTAGTCTCCGAGGCCCGCCTCGATCTGGGCACCTCCGGGCTGCTGCGGCACGCCCCCGGGCCGCCGCTTGATGGCACCTTCCTCGACCGCGGCTGCGGCTGGGGGCCTCTGGCCATGGCGATGGCGCTGGAGTCCCCGAAGGCCGCGGTGTGGGCCGTGGACGTCAACGAGCGCGCGGTGGATCTCACTACGCGCAACGCCGCCGCCAATTCGGCCGCCAACGTCCACGCCGCCCTCGCCGACGACGTGCCCGCCGACCTGCGCTTCGACCTCATCTGGTCCAACCCGCCCATCCGCGTCGGCAAGCAGGTCCTGCACGAGCTGCTCATGGCGTGGCTGCCTAGGCTGAGCCCGTCGGGGTCCGCCTATCTCGTCGTGCAGCGCAACCTGGGCTCCGATTCGCTGCTCTCCTGGTTGTCCTCCGCGCTCCCGTCCTTCGCCTGCTCGAAATACGCCAGCTCCAAGGGATACCGCGTCCTCGAGGTGCGCCGCCTCGCATGAGATACGACTATCCCGCGGAGCTGCCCGTCAGCGCGGCGCATGACGACATCATCGCCGCCGTGCGCTCCAGCCAGGTCGTCATCATCTCCGGCCAGACCGGCTCCGGCAAGACCACGCAGATCCCCAAGATGCTGCTGGAGATGGGCCGCGGCAGCCACGGCCGTCAGATCGTGCACACACAGCCCAGGCGCATCGCCGCCCGCACGGTCGCCGAACGCCTGTGCCAGGAGATGGGCGTGCGCCTCGGCCAGGAGGTCGGCTACCAGGTGCGCTTCACCGATGAAAGCTCGCCGGGCACGCGCCTGCGCATCGTCACCGACG
This sequence comes from uncultured Bifidobacterium sp., assembly GCA_937876495.1. Classification (GTDB taxonomy): domain Bacteria; phylum Actinomycetota; class Actinomycetes; order Actinomycetales; family Bifidobacteriaceae; genus Bifidobacterium. The sequence continues at coordinate 2,822 of CALEGL010000022.1, read as the reverse complement.
GCATCCTGCTCGCGCAGATCCAGCGCGACCCGCAGCTGTCGCGCTACGACACGGTGATCATCGACGAGGCGCATGAGCGCAGCCTGAACATCGACTTCCTGCTCGGCTATCTCACCTCGCTGCTCCCCCGCCGCCGCGACCTCAAGCTCATCATCACCTCCGCCACCATCGATTCGGTGAAGTTCCGCGACCATTTCGCGAAGGCGCTTCACGCCGAGGTGCCCGTCATCGAGGTGTCCGGACGCACCTGGCCCGTGCAGGTCGTGTACGAGCCGCTCGGCGAGCCGCCGGCCCTGATGGACCACGTCCCGGGCTTCGAGGACATGTCGGACGACGAGTCCGGCGACATGGACATGCCCACGGCCGTCGCCCGGGCCTGCGCCGAGCTGGCCCTGCGATCCACGCATGAGCGGGGCCCGCGCGACATCCTCGTCTTCGCCTCCGGCGAGCGCGACATCCGCGACTTCGAGACCGCGCTGCGCCGGCATTTCGGTCCGCGCGCCTCCGACCTTCGCCGACCGGACTCCATCGAGATCGTCCCCCTGTTCGCCCGGCTCTCCGCCAAGGAGCAGCACCGCGTGTTCGAGGCGCACTCCCATCAGCGCATCGTCATCGCCACCAACGTGGCCGAGACATCGCTCACCGTCCCCGGCATCCGCTACGTCGTCGACCCGGGCACGGCCCGCATCTCGCGCTATTCGAAGACGGCCAAGGTGCAGCGTCTGCCCATCGAGCCCATCTCGCAGGCCAGCGCCGACCAGCGCTCGGGCCGCTGCGGACGCGTGGCCGACGGCATCGCCATCCGTCTGTACTCCGCCGAGGACTACGAGACGCGACCCCGCTTCACCGAGCCGGAGATCCTGCGCACCTCGCTGGGCGCGGTCGTGCTGCATATGCTGTCCGTCGGGGTGGCGCGCACGGCGAACGACGTGACGCATTTCGGCTTCATCGATCCACCGGACACCCGCTCCGTGGCGGACGGCTTCGCCGAGCTCTCCGAACTGGGTGCCATCCGACGGCGCGGGGCCGACGCCACGCTGACGAAAACCGGCCGCCAGCTGGCCCGGCTGCCCATCGACGTGCGTCTGGGACGCATGGTCATCGAGGCGGCGAACAGGACCACGCCGAACACACTGGCCGCCGTGCTCGTCATCGTCGCCTTCCTCAGCCTGCAGGACCCGCGCGAACGGCCCGAGGAGAAGCGCGAGGAGGCCGACCGTCTGCACAACCGCTACGCCGACCCGACAAGCGACTTCCTCACCGCATTGAATCTCTGGGACCGGGTGTTCGAGGTCGACGGCAACCCCGGCAACGGCGCCCTGCGCCGCCTATGCCGTGACGAGTTCCTCAGCTTCCTGCGGCTTCGGCAGTGGCGCGATCTCGTCGCGCAGCTGCGGGGCATGTGCCACGAGCTGCGGTTCACGGTGGGCGAGGTCACCCCCGTCTCCCGCCCCGACCCCAGCGTCACGGAGCTGCCGCCGGGGCGCCAGGCCGCGCACGGCCTGTGCCGCTCCTGGGATGCCGAGGGCATCCACCGTTCCATGCTCGCCGGGCTGCTGTCCATGCTGGGTATGCAGGTGGTGCGCGAGCCCAAGGCCTCCGACTTCGCGGGTCTCAAGGGCGCGGCGCGGGTGCGGGCGATGAAGCGCGCGGCGAAGACCGCCCGCAACGAGTACCTCGGGGCCCGCGGCACGCATTTCGCGATCTTCCCGGCCTCCGCGGTCTCCCACAAGCCCCCCAGCTGGGTGATGGGCGCCGAGCTCGTGGAGACATCGAGGCTGTGGGCTCGCTACGCGGCCTCCATCGACCCGGCGTGGGCTGAGTCCCTGGCCGGGGACCTGCTGCGCACCACATACGCGGAACCGCACTGGTCGGGCTCGCGCGGCTCGGCGGTGGCGAAGGCGAAGCTGCTGCTGTACGGGCTGCCCATCGTGGCCGACCGTACCGTGCAGTGGGGGCGCATCAATCCCGTCGAGGCACGTCAGATGCTCATCCGGCAGGGTCTCGTCGAGGGCGACATCCATCAGCGCTTCGACCATGACGACTTCGTCCGGGGCAATCTGGACATCCTCGAACGCGCCGGCGACGATTCGAACCGCACCCGGCATCCCGGCAACACGGTGAACGACGACGACCTCGCCGACTTCTACGATTCGGTGCTGCCGCCCGAGGCGACCTCCGTGGCGGCGCTGGCGAGCTGGTGGAGGCATGAGCACGACGCGCATCCGCATCTGCTCGACTTCGACCCCGACGCCGTGGACCGGCTCGAGGACGTGGAGACGGCCAGCCTCAACGACTATCCGGACCACTGGCACGCTCTGGCCACCGACGGCACGCCCGTCGACCTGAGGCTCAGCTACCTGTACGACCCGCAGAGCCCGGCGGACGGGGTCACCGTGCATGTGCCGATCTCGGTGCTGTCGCGCCTGTCGCCGGAGCAGTTCACCTGGAACGTGCCCGGTCTGCTCGACGAGCTCATCCTCGGCACCATCCGCTCCCTTCCCAAGGCCCTGCGCGTGCAGTTCGTCCCGGCCCCCGACGCCGCGCGCTCGATCCGCGGATGGATTGACGAGCACTACCCCGACCTGCCCGGATCGGGGACGGACGGACACCCGACGCCGGCGCCGCAGGAGGATGCGGGCACATCGGGCAAATCAGGGAAATCAGGCGGATCACGGAAATCAGGCGGATCACGGGGCTCTGGTCAGCATGTCCCGGACGGCCCGGACGGGGCGCCCGGCTCATGGCCCGACTTCCTCCACGTCTTCGCCCGCGCGGCCATCGAGGTGATCGGCGCGCAGATCCATCCCGAGGTGCTGTCC
>CALEGL010000021.1 GCA_937876495.1 uncultured Bifidobacterium sp. | reverse complement strand
TCGACGACCTTCAGGGCGTTCTCCACGTGGCGCTCGACGCGCAGCGACAGCGTCTCGGTGCCCTGCAGCAGCAGGAACGCGGCGAAGGGGCTGATGGTGGCGCCGGTGTCGCGCAGCAGGATGGCGCGGGCGCGGGTCACGAAGGCCACCGGGCCGAGGGCCTCGTAGAAGTTCAGGCCGTGGTAGGAGGGGTCCGGCTCGGTGAGGGTCGGGAACTTGCCCGGCACCTGGTTCCAGTCGAACTTGCCGCCCTCGACGATGACGCCGCCCAGGGTGGTGCCGTGGCCGCCGATGAACTTGGTGGCGGACTCCACGACGACGTCCGCGCCGTGCTCCAGCGGACGGAACAGGTACGGGGTGGCGAAGGTGTTGTCGACAATCACCGGCAGATGATGGCGGTGGGCGATCTCGGAGATGGCATCGAAGTCGGGCAGGTCGGCGTTCGGGTTGCCGAAGGTCTCGAAGTAGACGAGCTTCGTGTTGTCCTGGATGGCGTCCTCGAAGTTCTGCGGGACCTCCGGGTCGACGAAGGTGGTGGTCACGCCGTCGCGGGGCAGCGTGTGGCGCAGCAGGTTGTAGGTGCCGCCATAGATGTTCTTGGATGCGACGATGTGGTCGCCGGTCTGGGTGATGTTGCGCACCGCGTATTCGACGGCCGCGGCTCCCGAGGCCACGGCGAGTCCGGCGGTGCCGCCCTCGAGTGCGGCGATGCGGTCCTCGAACACGCCCTGCGTGGAGTTCGTCAGGCGGCCGTAGATGTTGCCGGGATCGGCGAGTCCGAAACGGGCCTCGGCGTGGTCGAAGTCATGGAAGACGTAGCTCGTGGTCGCGTAGATCGGGACGGCGCGCGAGTCGGTGGCCGGATCGGCCTTCTCCTGGCCCACATGCAGCTGCAGGGTCTCGAAATGGTACTTCCTGGTGTTCTCCGCCATGATGGTCTCCTTTGGTGTCCTTCGTTGTGTCTTGTTGCGTCTGGCATCCGCCTCCGGTGTCCAGTCCCTGAAGGGACTGTTCCATCGGTGCTGTCTGCGACCTTAGGCCGGCGCCGTCGACGGCGGCAAGCCCGTGGTTATCGTGGTTGTCTATGACCCGTGCCCATACGGCGGAAACACTTGACTTCCGACCGTAGCAGACCATGACGAATCCTCCTGCTGACGGCGCGACACGCCGATGGTGCCCACTCCGCGTCGCAAGGTGCGGCTCGCATCCCGCGACGAAACGCGCGAACGAGGGGACGGCCCATCGGCGAGGGATTCGTGGTCCTCTCCCGACCTATCCGAGGATGCCACGGGAACCGACGCAGAGACGTCCGTCTCCATCCATCCGTCCCCGCAGCAATCGGGGGCGACGATCCCATGCCCCTTCCGATGACGGACCCCGCCGCGCATGAGGGGGCGGATGGTATTAGCATCGGGAGGATGCCACCCGACCGGCCGCGGAGGTTCCGCGACGGCCGAAGGGGGCTCCGCGCCGCGGATGCGGGGCGGAGCGGAGGACGGCGGCGAGGACGAAGGAAAGGACGATCATGACGGACGATACGGTTCTGTACGAGCGCGATCCGAAGTACATCCCCCGGGTGGCGGCGGTGCATGACATGTGCGGGTACGGCAAATGCTCGCTGACGGCGGCCATCCCCATCCTGTCGGCCGCGGGATGCGACGTGTGCCCGGTGCCCACGGCGCTGTTCTCCGCGCATACGAAGTACAAGGTGTTCACCTTCCATGACACCACCGACATCCTCGACGGCTATCTTGACGCCTGGCGCAAGGAGAACGTCGACCTCGACGGCGTGTACAGCGGCTTCCTTGGATCCGCGGACCAGGTGAAGATCATCCAGCGCCTGTACCGCGAGTATCCGAAGGCCCTGCGCCTCGTCGACCCGGTGATGGGCGACGGCGGCGCGATGTACCCGACGTACACCAGGGCGCTATGCGACGCGATGGGCGCTCTGGCGGACGGCGCCGACGTCCTCATGCCGAACCTCACCGAGGCGAGCATCCTGACCGGACGCGAGTATCCCGGCCAGAACATCGACGACGCCACCGTGGAGAGCCTGCTGGACGCGCTGCTCGCCCTCGGGGCGAAAAGCGTCGTCCTCAAGGGCATCGACCGCGGGGACGGGAAGCGGCGCAACTACGTGGCCACCGCCGAGGGCGGCGCGAAGGGACGCGTCGAGCTCGTCCACGACAAGCTGCCGTACATGATCCACGGCACGGGAGACGCCTTCGCCTCCGCGCTGTGCGGGGCCGTGCTGGCCGGACGCGGTCTGGCGGAGTCCGCCCGCATCGCCGGGGAGTTCGTCCGACACGCGATGGAGCACACGCGCTACCAGCCCCGCTTCGAGGAGCGCGGCGTGAGCTTCGAGCTCGACCTCGGCGAGCTCACCACGCTGGTGCGCGAGTAGGCCGCGCGCCATCACATCCGGGACACGGCCGAGGCGCGTACTCCACGCACACGCGGCGGACGCGTCCCGGCCGCATAAACAGGCGCACACAGTCCGGAGGCGCCCGGGTTCGCTCCAATCCGACCACAGATGACAGGACACCACGGCTTCCTCAGGCGGGCCGTGGTGTCCTGTCACGTATGTGCCAGCATCCCAGGAATCAACCCCGCACCCGGCTATCCCACGCCCGGCTGCCACAAGGCCAGCAGCCCCACGACCAGCAGCCCCGCATTCAGCAGCGGTCCGACAGCCCCGATGCCACCACTCTGACCGACGCCTCCCTCACGTCCCGCGAGCTCGGCAGACTCGGCGAGGAGCACGCCGCCGCCTGGCTGGAGAACCGCGGATGGAGCGTCGTCGACCGCAACTGGAGGACACGCTTCGGCGAACTGGACGTCATCGCCCTCGACCCGGACTCCCGCCTCGTCTTCATCGAGGTCAAGACCAGACGATCCACGCTGCAGGGCGTTCCAGCCGAGGCCGTCACCCCTGCCAAGCGTCTGCATCTGCGCCGCGCCGCCGCCCAGTGGCTGACGTCCTCCCCCCGCGGGCGGATCCGCCACCGCGAGGTGCGCTTCGACGTCATCGCCATCGACGCCTCCGGTCCGTCCCCAGTCGTCAGGCATATCGAGGGGGCGTTCTGATGCCCATCGGAAGCGCACTGTCCGTCGGTCTCATCGGTCTGCAGGCCTTCGTCATCGACATGCAGGCCTTCGTCTCGCCCGGCCTGCCCTACTTTTCGATCATCGGCCTTCCCGACGCCTCGCTGAGCGAGGCCCGGGAACGCGTGAAGTCCGCCTGCCAGGCGAGCGGGTTCTCCTGGCCGCAGACACGGGTGACAGTGAACCTCTCCCCCGCCTCCCGGCCCAAGCGCGGATCCTCCCACGACCTGGCCATCGCCGCCAGCGTGCTCAGCGCCGCCGGCGCCATCCCCCACGACTGTCTGGCGGACGTCATCGTGCTCGGCGAGGTCAATCTCGACGGCTCCGTGCTGCCCATCACCGGACTGCTGCCCATCCTGCTGCATCTGCGGGAGCGCGGCATGCGCCGCGTCATCATCCCCCGAGGCAATCGGGAGGAGGCCGATCTGGTCCCCGGACCCGACGTCGTCGCCGTGGGGCATGTCGGTGAGCTCATCGAGCTCATGGGCGGGACGGCCCGCTCCGCGCACCCGGGCCCCCCCTCCTCCGCCCCCCACCGCACCGCACCCCTCTCCCCCCCCCCCCCCCCGCCACCCCCCCGCGCCCCGCCCCCCTCTCACCG
>CALEGL010000020.1 GCA_937876495.1 uncultured Bifidobacterium sp. | reverse complement strand
TTTCCTCGCACTGCTGCGCCGCCACGGCCTCAACGATCCGCGGCTCGTCTACCGGGCCTTCGGCGCCGCCATGAACGTCGACGGGCAGGCCGGGCTGCGGCCCATCGACGCCGAATTCGATCTGCGTGATTCGCGCTTTTCGCCTCCCGGATCGCAGGAGGAGCCGGAACTCGCGGATGCGCCGCTGTCCCGTCGCGCCCGTCGGGTTCTGGGGACCACCGATGTCACGGGATTGTCCATCCAGCGGGCCGACCTGCTGCAGCGCGCCGTGGCGGACTTCCATCGTCTGGCCGCCGACGGCTCCACGGACAGCGTCACGAGGGCGCAGAGGTCCATGGCCATAGTCGACTCCCTGGGCGACCCCGAGCTGCGGGGCATCGCCTCGGACGTCGGCGCCGCCATCATCGACGGACGCGACACGCCGGATCCCGACTTTCCGCTGTCACGGCGGCTCGACGCCCAGCGCGTCAAGGCCCGGGATCTGCTGTTCTCCGGACAGACGGACCAGGCCTTCGACCTGCTGGAGAAGGCGGTCGCAGACGTCGACGCCCGATTCGCGTCCGGGTCCGGCGTGCCGCGCTACTTCAACTCCTACGCGGAGCGCGTGGTGTACAACCGGTTGTTCGCCACGCCCGGCGAGCGCACCGTGCTCATCCCCGACAACCTCTTCTACACGCATCTGGAGCTGGCGGACGCCCTGGCGCAGATCCACGGGGTGGACGCCGCGCTTCCCCATCTCAACGCCATGGTCTCCTACGCCCCGGCCTATGCGCTGTCGCATATGAAGCTCGCCATCCAGCTTGCGCGCAACGAGGACTGGGACTCGGCGAGGGCCGCCTGCCTCAATGCGCTTCGCGTCGCCCTCGACCGGGATGACGCCGCCTTCGCCTACTACCGCTTCGCCTACGCCTCCTGGATGCGCGACGAGTTCGACGTGGCCCAGGCCGCGTATCTGCTCAGCGCGCATATCGCCCCGGGCCATATCGCCGCGCTGGACGGCGAGATGCGGGAGCTGTCCGCGAGGGCGCGTTCCCAGTGCATCCCCGTGCCTCAGGACGTCGAGTCCGCCAAGCGCGTGCTGCAGGCCCACGGCCTGCCGGTCTGGCCGCATACCGAGGTGGGGTCGATCGTGCGCGAGGCGGCGCGCGTGTGCGTGGACGACGGGCTTTTCGTCCCCGCCCGTACGCTCGCCCTGGCGGCGGCGCGCATGAACGACACCGACATCGACGGGGTGGACCTCGTCCAGGTGCAGTTCCTGCGTTCCCTCAACGCCTGACCCGGGCCGCCCCCTCCTGATTCTCCTGGCGGCGCCAGAGGGGGACGGACGGCGAAGAAGCGCGGACGTCCGATGCCTCCATCGGTCCGCGCCTCGGGTCGTCCATGCGCGTGGCGGATGCGAGTTCGGTCTGATCATCCTCGTCCGGATCCGGCCCGTCCACGCGTGGATGGGAGCCGCTTGCCCTCCTCGCCTAGAATGACATCGATGGACCGGGCGGGCCACGGAATCGGACGGGGCGGATCCGGCCCGGAGAACGACGGAGCGAAGCATGACGGATATCGATAGGGCGGATTTCCCCGGGAACGCCGTTCGAACGACCACGACGGGAGAACGGCCGTCCCCGTCCCTGTCCCCTTCCCTCACCGCCGCACGCCCGAGTCCCGCCACGGGGACGGCCGAATGGGTGGCGGCGATGCGACCCACCGACGCCGACGCCCTGCCCCTGGACTCCCTGGACGTGACGAGGCTGTCCGCCGAGGTCGCCCAGAGGCTGTGGACGAGGCTTGCCGCCTGGGTGGAGTCCGACCAGATCGCCTACTACGTCAACGATTCGCCGGTGTCCTCCGACGCCGCCTACGACGCGCGGATGCGCTGCCTGCAGCGTCTCGAGGCCGCCTTCCCGGAGCTTGACTCCGAGCAGTCGCCCACGCGCCGGGTCGGCGGGACCATCTCCAACGACTTCGCCTCGGTCCGGCATCCCTCGCGCATGCTCAGCCTCGACGACGTCTTCTCGCTCGAGGAGCTGCGCGAGTGGTACGACGGGGTGCGAACCGACCTCGACTGGCCGTCGGGCAGACCGCTTCCCATGACCTGCGAGGTGAAGATCGACGGGCTGGCGCTCAACCTCCTGTACCGCAACGGGGTGCTCGACCAGGGTCTCACGCGGGGCGACGGCGTCATCGGCGAGGACATCACCCTCAACGTGCGCACCATCGGCACCATCCCGCAGAACCTGTCGGGTGCGGCCGAGGACGTCCCCGAATTCGTCGAGATCCGCGGCGAGGTGTTCATGCGATGGGACGACTTCCGCGCGCTCAACGAGGCCAACGAGGACGCGGGACGCCCGCCCTTCGCCAATCCGCGCAATGCGGCGGCCGGATCCCTTCGCCAGAAGGACCCGCGCATCACCGCGCGGCGTCGTCTGAGCTTCTACGCCCACGGCATCGGACGGCTCGACTGGGGGAGCTCCTCCGCGCATCAGGGGCATGACGTGGTCGCCGACCAGTCCGAGGCGTATGCGCTGTACGGGAAATGGGGCATCCCCGTCTCCCCCCACAACAGGCGCGTGACGGACTTCGCGCAGATCGAGGACATGATCGCCTACTACGGCGAGCATCGCGGGGACATCGAGCACGCCCTCGACGGCATCGTCGTCAAGGTCGACGACCTCGCCCTCCAGAGGCGTCTGGGGGCCACCTCGCGCGCGCCTCGCTGGGCGATCGCCTACAAGTACCCTCCCGAGGAGGTCAACACCGACCTGCTCGACATCACCGTCCAGGTGGGGCGCACGGGGCGCGTGACGCCGGTGGCCGTGCTCCGACCCGTGTACGTGGCCGGCTCCACGGTCTCCCGCACCACGCTGCATAACCCCTCCGAGGTGAGGCGCAAGGGCGTGCTCATCGGCGACGTCGTCACCGTGCGCAAGGCCGGCGACGTCATCCCCGAGCTCGTCGGTCCCGTCGTCGAACGCCGCAAAGGCAGAGAGAGGGAGCTGCGCGAATTCGTCATGCCCGAGCGCTGCCCCTCCTGCGGTGCCTCTCTGGCGCCGACGAAGCCGGGGGAGAAGGACATCCGATGCCCCAACGTCGAGTCCTGTCCCGCCCAGCTCACCGAACGCGTCATCAGCCTGGCCGCTCGCAGGGCCCTGGACATCGAGCATCTGGGGGAGCAGAGCGCCATCGCCCTGACCAACCCGGAGGACGACCGCCCCGACTCCCCGGCCACGTACGCCCCGGGTCTGCGGGAGATCAGGGTGGCCCCCGGGGAGGAGCCGAAGCCCTACGAGCCGCCCGAGGGTCTGCGCCTGCCCGACCCGCAGACGCCGGTGCTGGACGGCGAGGCTGGGATCTTCGCACTCACCGCCGGGATGCTGCGCCATGTCATGGTATGGCGGCAGATACCCGTCATCGAGGTGTCCGAGCGGCGTGACGAGCGGACGGGCCGGATGCGGCGCGTGCGTCGTGCGCGCGGGGGGTCGGGCCTGTGGATGCGGGTGCCGGCCTTCTGGACGTCCCCGGCTCCGGCCCCCAGGACTTCCGCCGCGGGCGATCAGGCCGTGCAGGGCAGCCTGCCGGGAACGCAGGAGGGCGGGAACGACGCCGTGCCGGCGGATCCCTATCCCGGATTCCAGGTGCCTGCGGACGCCGTCGTGGTCGACGTCAGACGGACCACGGCGCGTGACGGCACGACCATGAACAGGCCGATCATCGTCCGCCCCCTGGAGACGACCCGCGCGATGCTCGAGGAGATCGGCAAGGCCCGCCATGCGGATCTGTGGCGGGTGCTCGTCGCCCTGTCCATCCGTCATCTCGGCCCGCCCACGGCGCGTCTGGTGGCCTCGCGCTTCGAATCGCTCGACGCCGTCTCCCATGCCACCGTCGAGGAGCTGTCCGGCATCGACGGCATCGGGCCGGAGATCGCAGAATCCGTCGCCGGCTGGTTCGCCGCCGCTCGCACTCCGGGTGACTGGCGTGGGCGCATCCTCGAGGCATGGACCGCCGCCGGTCTGGGGACCAGCGTGGAACGCAGCGACCTGCCGCGCACGCTTCAGGGGCGCACGGTCGTCGTGACGGGGTCTCTGGAGGGCTTCACCCGCGATTCAGCCAAGGAGGCCATCGTCCAGCGCGGGGGACGGGCCGCCGGATCGGTGAGCCGCCGCACGGACTACGTCGTGGTGGGAGCGAATCCCGGATCCAAGGCCGACAAAGCCGAGGAGCTCGGCATCCGCATGCTCGATGAGGCGGCGTTCCGGCGGCTGCTCGACACCGGATTCCCGGACTGAGGACGTCCCGCCGGTCCCGAGTCGATGAGCGCCGGACGCGTACCGAGATCCGTCCGGCGCGTGGGCGGGACCGGATCCGTCATACCGGGTCCTTGGCCGGATTCATGCCCGGAAGCCGGCGGGTGCCCGGTCCTTGCGCTTCATCGGCACATGCCCTGCGCATGACCCTGGACCGACCTCTGGCATGGCGCGGCCTTGCCGGATAGGGTGGACGGGTGCGTCCTCGCGGGCGGCTGGCGTCCTCCGGAGCGGTTTCCGGAGACGGCTGGGCAACGTGTGGCCGGGGACGGCGAAGGAGGATCGGAACGGATGACGGATGTGCGGACGGCGGATGACGACCGGAACGGGAACGGGAACGACCGTGACGGGATGCGGCGGATCGAGGACGGCATCCACGCCAGGCTGGCGAAGGTCATCGACCCGGAGCTGGGACGCTCCATCGTCGATCTGGGCATGATCGCCGGCATCCACGCCGTCCCGCGAGCTCCGGAGAAGGCGTCGGACGAGAAGACGTCAGACGCCGCGGGAAGGGCCTCGGCATCCGACGGGATGACGGCGGCCGTCCCGGATACGGGGGCAAAGAATCCAGGGGCGACGGATGCGGAATCCGCATCCGGTCGTAGCGTCGTCGACGTCACCGTCCGCGTCGAGCTCACCATCGCGGGCTGCCCGCTGTCGCGCACGATCACCGACCGCATCACCCGGGCCGTGTCCTCGTATCCGGAGGCCACGCTCGTCCCCCGTATCGAGGTCGCCTCGATGAGCCATGAGAAGCTCGAACGGCTCGTCGCCTCGCTCAAGGCGGAGCGTCGGCGCAATCCCTTCAGCAGGCCCGGGGTGCGCACGCGGATCTTCGCCATAGCCTCCGGCAAGGGGGGCGTGGGCAAGTCCTCGGTGACGGCGAACCTCGCCGCCACCTTCGCCGCCCTCGGGTACAACACGGCGGCCATCGACGCCGACATCTACGGCTTCTCCCTGCCCACGCTGTTCGGCGTCCACCGGCAGCCCACGGACGTCAACGGGATGCTCATGCCCGTCGTCGCCTGGGGGGTCAAGCTGATCTCCATCGGCATGTTCGCGGGGGCCGACCGGGCCATCCTGTGGCGTGGTCCGCGTCTGCAGCGCTCGCTGGAGCAGTTCCTCTCCGACGTGTGGTGGGGGGAGCCCGACGTGCTTCTTCTGGACATGGCCCCCGGGACGGGCGACATGGCCATATCCGTTGCGCAGACGCTTCCCAACGCGGAGCTCGTCGTCGTCACCACCCCGCAGCAGGGGGCCTCCGACGTGGCCGTGCGCTCGGGCCTCGTCGCCCTGCAGGTGCCCATGCGCGTGCGCGGGGTCGTCGAGAACATGAGCTGGTTCGAGCATCGCGGCGAGCGTCTGGAGATCTTCGGGCACGGGGGAGGGGAACGCGTCAGCAGACAGCTGACGCGGGATCTGCATCATGACGTCCCGCTGCTGGCGCGGCTGCCCTTCGAGCCCGTTCTGCGTGAGACGGATGAGCAGGGGCGTCCCGTGGTGCTCGACGAGAGGGGGCGTCTGGCCGGCACTGCGCTGTCCGACGCCTTCGTCGCCCTGGCCCGGCGTCTGATGGAGCCGGCCGATCGGGAATCCGCTCAGTGAACATGAAACGACCCCGCAGGCCGAAGCCTGCGGGGTCGTCGAGGAACGGAGCCGTCCGAACCGACTTCAGATGGCGAAGTACAGCTCGTACTCCAGCGGGGTCGGGGCCAGACGTGCGAGATCGATCTCGGCGCGCTTGAGGTCAAGCCACGTCTCGATGAGGTCGTCGGTGAACACGTCGCCGGCGCCGAGGAAGTCGTGGTCCTCCTCGAGGGCGTCCAGCGCCTCTCCCAGGGAGCCCGGCACCTGCTTGATGCCGGCATGCTCCTCCGGAGGAAGCTCGTAGAGGTCCTTGTCCA
>CALEGL010000019.1 GCA_937876495.1 uncultured Bifidobacterium sp. | reverse complement strand
TCATCGCCTCATGCTCACGCGATTCTGACGAGCGGCAGTCAGGCAGCGCATGCGTTCACGGATCATCCCCAGACGCGAAAGCGCTCGGGCCGCACCCCCTGCGCAGAATGGCAGAACGGCGACAGGGCGGGCGTCGTCACGACGAGCCGATGACAGGTGATGACCATGGCCTCGACGCCCGGAAGCGAATCGACGAGCTGCATGCCCTCCTCGAAGCCGAGGACGAGAACCGCCAGCGCAAGCGCATCGGCGAAGCAGGCGCCGGACGCGACGATGGTGACCGCCGCCAGATCGCCGGAGACGGGAAGCCCCGTCCGCGGATCAATCACCAGGGTGGCGCCCGGGATGGGGATGCCGTTCGCATCACGACCGGCGGAAACCGCCTCCCGTGTGACGACGGCGACCCCGTCATCCGGTCGATGTGCTCGGTCCGTCGACGTCGGTCCGGAACCGATCCGGGAGAGCTCGATCGAGGCAAGACGCCCGCGGACCTGCGAACGATCCGTCCGCGGTCCGGAGCGAACCGGCGATTCCGAACGAATCGGCAGTTCCGAACGTCCCGAACATACCGATGATTCCGAACGAACGCCCATGAAACGCATGACGGCGGGTGGGACCTCATACGGGTCGGGAATCGCGACCGTCCAGGGCCTGTTCCCCGCCCGGCGACCAAGGATGCGTATTCGCCCGCCGACGTTGACGAAGGCCGTGGACACTCCCGCATGACGGTACGCCTCGATAAGACGGTCGGCGGCGAAGCCGCGGGCAAGTCCGCCAAGAGCCACGGACTGTCCGACGCCAAGTCGAACCGAACGACCATCGTCGCCGACCATCAGCTTCGAGCCGTCGACGACCCGCATCGCGTTCTCAATGGCGGCCGATGTCGGAACGTGCCCTGATGCACGGCACCGACGCCACAGATCGGCCACGGGGGCGATGGTGGCGTCGAACGCGCCGGCCGACAGTCCGTACATCCGCCGGGCCTCGGCGAGCGCCGCGTATGCCGGTCCATCGACCCGTCGGGAACCGCCCTCGAATCCCTGGCATCGGGCGATCGCCCCGAAGGGCACACGTCTGTCCAATGCCGTCTGCACATGCGCCAGAACGTCGTCGCCATCGCGGAACAGGCAATCCGCCTCGAGCCGCGAAGACGTGACGACCCGCTGCGCGACGGGCGTTCCGAAGGCGACGCGGTGCGTGGAGAACATCTCAGACATGCGGCGGATCACCGGCTTCGAAGGATTCACGGGACGCCATCAGAGGAATCGCATCATGGGTGTAACGGCATCCAGGATATCGGGAGCATCCGAGGAAGTCCCCCCTCCTGCCTCGACGGGGAACCAGTCTGGCGCCACAGCGAGGGCATACCCCTTCCTCCGCCATGAGATCGTCCATCTCCCTGCGGAAGCGAACGTCGTCGACGTGGCGGCTGCGCATCTCAGGAGTGTTGCGGTTGGCCGCGAGGATGCATTGACGCACCTCCTGCATGGTCGTGGAGTCGATGACGGGAACGACGACGGTCATGCCCCCTCGTTCCAGGGGATCGCCACTATGGCGCGGCAGTGCGGAAAACGGGAGCAGCCGTAGAACTCCGAACCGGCGTTGTCGCCACGCCTGGCGCGGCGTCGGACCATCGGCGCCCCGCAGCGAGGACAGACGGCGTCCAGGGAGGGCGTCGTCCGGTCGGCGGACGACGCCTCCGGTTCACCACAGCCATGGGAATCCCCGTGGGAATCCTCGGATCGTCTCGCATCGCCGTCGCCGTCCGGATTCCCAGGACCATCCGGATTCCCATCGTCCGGTTCCTGGTTCGAGGCCGCGGCGACGCCATCATCGGCCCGCACCGTCTGCTCCTCGGCGAGTCGACGGAAGCGGGCGACATGGTCCGTCGGCGATTCGACGTTCGCATGGATGAAGAAGTCGGCGAGCTCGCGCATCTGCTTGCCGCTGCTTTTCACGGAATCTGGGTCCGCTTCCACTCCGCGGATGAACTCCACCAGATGGTCGGCGCGGATGACCTGGTCGCGAATCTCCTTCCGCGCGTATCGGGCGCGAAGAACCGTGCGTGGATTGGCCAGAACGACAATGGATCTGTAGTTGTCAAGGAAGCATTTGTCGAACAGCGGCTTCATCAGGGAATTCCTCGTCTCGCGACGAAGGCTGTGGATGAGATCGAGATGACGGCGGTTCTGGGTGACCGGGGAATATATCCCCTCCCGGGAGAAACGTCTCCCGTACCTCACGGTGCGGATGAAGTCGCCGTCGGATGTGATCTCGATGTCACCGAAGAGGTTCTTGCATTCGATGACGAACTGATGGCGCTCGGTGATGACGAGGAAGTCAATCTGGGCGCCCAGACCGTCGTGCGTGAGATTCAGGTCGTGCAGGATGAGCATGGGGATGTGGCTGTTCGTCAGCTCGAAGAGTATCCGCTCCTCCCCGTCGATGCCCGCCTCGAC
This sequence comes from uncultured Bifidobacterium sp., assembly GCA_937876495.1. Taxonomy (GTDB): domain Bacteria; phylum Actinomycetota; class Actinomycetes; order Actinomycetales; family Bifidobacteriaceae; genus Bifidobacterium. The sequence continues at coordinate 3,739 of CALEGL010000019.1, read as the reverse complement.
GAGATGAATCTGCCGGTCGATGGCCTCCCTCGCGTCGCCGCCGACCGTTTCGCGAAGCCCCTTGAGGGCCTCGAGCTCCCTGCGCGCATCATCACCGTCATGAACGACGATCGGTCCGTCGACGGCCGTGCCACGCAACGCGTCCAGCAACCCCATTCCGGTCATCCCCCATCGGTTCCCCTGCCCGTCGTTCCAGCCACGGGCACCGGGGACATCATACCCGGAGAAACGTCGGACCGACCGACGGGACGGGAAATGGGAACCGCCCCGCCCGAGCCTTGACGGCCGACGGGGCGGGACGGGACGGCGAAAGCCACGAGGAGGGCTTCAGCCTTCGAGCGTGCCTTTGATGGCCCCGACGAAGTCGTCGAGGTCGGCCGGCTTGCGGGAGGTGATCAGACGCCACCCCTCGGCGTCATCCACGTGCACGGGCTCGTCGACGTATGTGGCGCCGGCGTTCTCGACGTCCTTCGCGATGTACCGGGTGCTGGACAGCGTCTTGCCCTTGAGCAAACCGGCGTTGACGAGCAGCCATGCTCCATGGCAGATGGCGGCGCTGGGCTTGCCCTTCTTCGCGAAGGCCTGGGCCAGCGCGATGGGCGCGGCGGACACGCGCAGACGGTCGACGTTGGTGGTGCCTCCGGGCACGGCGAGCAGGTCGTAGTCGTCGGCCTTCACCTCGTCGTACGTCGTGTCGGGCTCGACGGTCTCGCCGGGGAAGCGGTCATGCTCCAGGGTTTCGACGGGCTTGTTCTCGGCGGCGGCGAAGGTGACGTGGGCGCCCGCGGCCTTGAGGTCGCGCAGCGGGCGAGTGAGCTCGGTCTCCTCGATTCCCCAGTTCTGCGTGATGATAAGGACCCTGGCATCGGAGATCTTCGCGGTCATGGCATGCTCCCTTGGCATTCGTGATGGTTCATCGGCATGACGCTGCGGCCCTGGGTGGCCCTGGCTCATGGCCGGAGCCCAATGACCGCCGTCATGGCCGAGTCTACGTTTCCACTGTGTCGAACGCCGCCGGCGTACGCTCTGGGTGGACCAGGCAGAGGTCCCGTCTCCGATCCCCCACGTCTCTCTGGCCGTCCGACCCCCCTCAGACGCATTCCTGACGAAGGATGAAGCGCGCGAAAGCATCATGTGTATACGAACATATACAATGGGGATTGTATACGTTCATCTACAGCCATATGATGCTTGTACGCCGAACCTCGTTGCACGGTCATCCTGGGCACGAATCCGGCACTGGGGGGAGGACCATGAAATCATCAATCAGGACCATGTACGACATGGGCCTCGTCATACGCCAGCGCCGCACGTTCCTCGGCCTTTCGCAGGAGGCCCTCGCCAAGCGCGCCGGCGTCTCGCGCAGCTGGCTCGCCAAGGTCGAGCTCGGCAAGGCGTCGTTCGACTTCAGGCGCATCCTCATGGTCTGTTCGTCAATCGGGCTCCACGTGAGCGTGGACGATGAGTGACCGTATCCTCGAAATCCTCATGGATGGACGATTCATGGGCGAACTTCGCATGAGCCAATCGGGTTCTCTGTCGTATGAATATGACAAGACATATGCGAACGAACAGGGCGCCACCCCTCTCTCGCTGTCGATGCCGTTGGGACAGAGCGGACACGGGAACCATGTCGTCCGTCCTTTCCTTGAGGGGCTGCTCCCAGACAATCCCCTGGCGATTCAGGCGATGTCCACGAGATATCAGGTTTCCGCGCAATCGCCCTTCGCTCTGCTTGAACATGTCGGTCATGACGTCGCCGGGGCGTTGCAGATAATCCGCCCTGGGGAGAAGTCGGAGGATTTCACCGCAGACAGAACGACCATGACCCCAATCGATGATCATCGTCTGTCTTCGATGCTGCGTGAGATCCTGAACGTTTATGACTTCGGAACGACCTGGGACGGCAGCCAACGAATGAGCCTGGCGGGCGCACAGGCAAAGATTGCGCTGACGAGGACAGCGGATGGGCGCTGGGCGGTGCCCCAGCGAGGTACTCCGTCGACGTGCATATTCAAACCCCTGCCAATTGGGACAGGAGCATTCCCCGATGCCGATATCGTCGAACTCTTCTGTCAGAACGTCGTTGCGGCCATCGGACTGCCGGCGGCACGATCGACGCTCTGGACATCACCGGACGAAAACATCAGAGCCGTGGTATCCGAAAGATACGACCGTGAGCGACAAAGAGACGGCACCTATCGACGTCTGCATCAGGAGGATCTCTGCCAGGCGATGTCGGTGCCGCCGGCTCGAAAGTATCAGAGACAGGACGGCGGTCCCGGAATCGGCCAGATAGGACGACTTTTTGCAACACGCCTGGGACCGGAGTCGATGCACGATGTCAGCGAATCCTTTCTGAAAGCCGTTACGGTCAACGCCGCACTACTCAATACCGACGCACACGCGAAGAACTATTCACTGATGCTGTCCGGAACCAGTGTGACGCTCGCACCCCTTTATGACGTGGTGTCCATCGGTGCCTTCCTGAAAGAGGATGAGCATCCGCTCTTCCCGATGCGTCTCGGAACCACCTTCGATCTGGAACAGGTGTTCCCGGAAACGCTCGTCGCTTCGGCGCGTTCCCTGAGAATCGCGAAAGACGAGGGAATAGGGATCGTTGAAGCAACGCTTTCATCGTTGGCCGCGCAACTGGACTTCGTCGCCGAGAAAATGGCCGATCTGGATGTCGATGGCATCATCTCACGAACTGTTGAAGCCATACGACGGCATTCATCTCTTCTGAAGTCGATGCATCACGAATAACCGAAAGGGCTCAGACGTCTGCGTGCCATCACCGCACGGCGACGGCACGCAGACGGCGGTAGTCGGCGACCCAGCAGCCGCGTGACGCGTCCCAGAGGTCGTCGCGAAGCCCGTCCTCGACCTCGGCGATGACGGCCTGTCGCTCGTCCTCGTCGACCTGCGCGAGGTCATCGGCGTAGAACTGCCTCAGCCAGCTCGAAAGACCCGCCTCTCCCCCGCCCAGCGGCGTGGGACGGTCGTAGGACGTCACGTCGATGCCGCGGAATCCCGCACTGTCAAGACTTCTGCGGAACTCGTCGTCCCCCGGGAAGGTGAAGCGCACGGCGATGTCCAGTCCGCGCCGCCGCATCGCCCTTCCCATGGCGGCGTCGATGCGCGCGATGTTGCCTCGCGCCCCGAACTCGCAGACGAGCCGGCCTCCGGGACGCAGCGTGCGCCGGACGTTGGCGAGCAGCGTGCCGTGGTCATGGATCCAGTGGAAGACGGCGTTGGAGAAGACGACGTCGAAGTCACCGTCATACGGCAGGTCAAGCGCGTCGGCGACGTGGAACTCCACGCCGGGGTGCTCGCGTCGGGCGCGGTCGATCATCGACGTGGAGGCGTCCACCCCGACCACATGCGGGATTCGTCTGGCCAGCTCGGCGGTGAGCGTGCCCGTCCCGCAGCCCAGGTCGAGAAGAGCATCGGTATCATCCGGAACGAAGCTTTCCAGCGACCTGCCGTACGCGCTCACGAAGCCCTGGTCGCGGTCGTAGCGATCGGCATCCCATGTCATGCGATGGTCATCGTCCTTTGTCGGTCATTCCGTTGCTGCCCGCTCTCTGCCGACTACGCCCTCGCCGACTACCACTCCTTGCGCAGCGCGAGGCTGACGGCTCCTGGCAGCACGGCGAGCGAGGAGCCGGGAAGGAGGATCTTCGAGGCCCGGATGCCGCTGCCTATGAGCACCTCGTCCTGCGCGGCGAGCCTCTCG
>CALEGL010000018.1 GCA_937876495.1 uncultured Bifidobacterium sp. | reverse complement strand
GGGCTGATGGACACGCCCTCGTTGGCGCCCGGGTCGGCGTTGCCGCGGTGGTAGATCCGCTGTTCGTGGCTTCCCGGATCGCGGTCCGTAGCCTCCCGCGTTGCTGTCGGCGCCGGATGGCATGCACGCCAGGAGGGGATCATCGTCCGGACATGTCGAATTCCTTGGTCTCGGGCTCCGGGATTCCGGTGTCTGGGTTCTCGTGGTCCGGATGTGCCATCCCGTTCGATCCCGCCATTCCATCCCCGGTCGTTTCCGCCGGCGCCGGCGTTGGCAGCGGAAGGTTGCGGAAGCGCCGTACGTACTTGCGGGCGAGGACCGCCGTGCCCTTGCCGACGAAGGCGACGAGCTCGGGGCTGATGGACACGCCCTCGTTGGCGCCCGGGTCGGCGTTGCCGCGGTGGTAGAGCAGCGATTCGAACAGTCCGATGCGTCGCAGCATGATGAAGGTCGGGATCTCGCGCTCCTCCTGCGGGTCGAGCGGCCACGCCTCCCGGTACCCCTCGAGCACGGCCGCGAGCACGGCGGGCAGGTCGGGCCGATGCTCCATGAACCCCACGATTCCGGCGATGTCCGTCATGTACCATCCCATGCCGCAGTCGTCGAAGTCGAGCACGGCGACGTCCCCATGGTCGTCCAGAAGGTTCGCGGGGCGCAGGTCGCTATGGATGAGGCCGTATCGGGCGGGGGATGTGCCGTAGGCGTCGAGTCGGCGTCGCATGATCGCCCGGCAGGCCTCGATGGCCTCGATGTCATGGCGGGTGAGCGAGCTGTCGGCGTCCCAGTAGTGGCAGCCGTAGTAGTTGTTCCAGTCCTCGCCGAAGGTGGCTGTCCAGTCCCAGACGATGCGTTGCGAGATCTCCTGCCGGTGCACCGGCGTCCAGACGACGGAGTTGCGCCGCAGCTTGGCCGCGATGATGCCGATCGTTCGATACAGTCGCCGGTCGGCCTCGGGAAGCGTGTCGATGCGGGTTCCGGAGTCGACTCCCGCGTGGGCTCCGGTGTGGGTCTGGATCGTGCGGCTCTGGTCCTTCTTCTCCGCCCTTTCGGGCGCTTCCGTCGGCGCGAGGGTGAATGCGCCTCGCGTTCCGAGCGCGTCATAGAGCATCGCCGCGGCGCGCGTGGCGGGGATGGTCAGCGCGTCGGGGATGCGGGTCAGGTGGCTGAGAATCCCGCCCATGCTTTCCGTGTCGTCCTGCGAGTCGCGGGGAGGCGTGCCTGTGACGAAGCCGAAGCAGACCACGTTGCGCGTGGCGGCGATGTCCGGGCAGTCGACGGACTGCACGCAGTCGCCGTTCCGTCCGGGGAGCGGCTCGGCGAGTCGCAGATCCGTGCCGCGTTTCAGCTCACGGATCCAGGCGAGTTCGACCTCGATCGAGTCGCGTTCCGCGTAGTTGAGACGGTGCACGCGCATGACGATGCGTCGGCGGGATGCGGCTCGGACGTCGGTGGTGCTGGTGATGCTGGTGGTGTCGCGCGAAACGGGGGTGCCGGAGGAGTCGGGGGTACCGGTGCCGTCGGGAGTCGGGAGGATCGGGGTCGAACCGCCGGTTTGCCCGCCGTCCGTTTTTCGACTGGCTTCGGTCCTCTCGTCCGCACCGGTGCCCGCTTGCCCGGCGTCAGACCGTTCCGTGCCGGCTCGTCCGATGCCGGTCTCTCCGATGTCCACCCGGAAGGTGGCGTTCTCCGTGAGGTTGAGCAGATGCAGGTGGCAGTCGTCGGGATTGAGGCCCCACAGTGGCAGCGCCCGTCGCGCGACGTCCACGAAATGCGTCTCCTGCTCGGCTAGGGACAGGTCGTTGAACCTCTGCTGCGCCGATGAGACCATGCTTGCGCTCCTTCCGCTCGCAATTCGGGCCGCAGTCCCAATCGCGATTCCGGCCACACGTTCCCGTTCCGTTGTGGATCCGTGGCCTTCCGGCCCATATCCCGTCAGGATTCGTGGGCGGTTTCCGCTCATCTGCGTTCGCACATCCCCATGAACCGGGAATTCGATTGCGTACAATCGATTACATCGACTATATCCGTAAGGCGCTGCTGTAAAACGCGTGCGATGTGAACACGGTGTTACGCTCAGTGCTCACGAAGCGAGCGGGAGTCCGACACGGAAGCCCGCAGATGCGAGGGATGACGGATCGAAAGGGAGACGGGGGAGGCCGATGACGGGGGCGACGGGCAGGAATTCGCAGGGACGACGGAGCCGCCATGACGCCAACGAAGCCGCCGAAGTCGGCGACACCGGCAACGACGATTCCGGGGTAGCCGGGATGCGCTCGCGGGGCCGGGATGCGCGCCGGGTCGCCGTCCGGGACGAATGGACCCCCGTGGATGACGTCCGTCGGTTGCCTCGGGCCATGTACATCTGCGCCAAGGAGGTCGTCAAGGCCTACACCCCGTTGCTTGAGCCCCTGGATCTGACCTATACGCAGTACCTCACCATGCTGGCGCTGTGGGATGCGTTTGACGGGGCCGTTGACGCTGCGTCGGCGGCGTCGAACCGGGCCGGTGCGACTTCTGGGCCGGACGCCGCGGACGCTATGGGCGGCGAGGGGGCTGCGGAATCCGGACGGTCCGGGCTGTCCTGCCCGTTCTCCGGTGATTCCGCTGATGACGCCACTGGCGAGTCCTCTGCGGAACCAGATGCGGAATCTTCCTCGGAGTGCTCTGAGAAGCCCTCCGTGCAGACCCCCGAGAAGCCCTCCGTACAGACCCCCGCGAAGCCCTCCTCGGAACCGTCCGCTGAACCTTTCTCGGAGCCCGCCCTGCTCGCGGGGTCGGCGATGACGCTCCGGCAGCTCGGCGACGTCCTGTACCTGGACTCGGGGACTCTGACGCCGCTGCTGAGGAAGCTTGAGTCCAAGGGGTTCGTCAGCCGCACGCGTTCGACGACCGATGCGCGGACTCTTGACGTGTCCCTGACGGAAGCGGGCCTGCGGCTCCGATCGCGGACGGTGGGGTTCTCCGCCGAGATTCTCGGGTTCGTCGGACTGACCGAGTCGGAGGCGCGTTCGCTGTTCCTCCTGCTGCGCAAGGTGCTCGCGAATCTGTCCCGCCGGTAGAGGGGACGGGCGGACGCGGTGTGCGCGCTCCCGCCCCGTCACCACCTGTCCCGTCCGCGGATGGGGCGGGAGCTCGCGCGTTACCCGCGGGAAACATTCGCGCCATTCGCGCCATCTCGTCTGCGTATACTCCCGAATCAATCGCATGCAATTGAATTCGCCTCTGGGATGACCAGACCGAAGGGTTCCTTCGAGCGGCCGGGACGGATTGACGAACGTGGATGATTCGGCCGTCTGGCGCGCTTGCCGTCGACCGATTCTTCCGTGTGCCGCATCCGACGTGGCGACGTCCCCTCATGTGGTGTCCACGCCCGTTCGGGGGCACCCGGGTCGGGCGGATGCGCATGCGGGCGGAGTCGTGAGAGCCCGGCGTCATGCGCGCTGACAGCAGTCCCGATCACCCCCGCGGATATGCCGTCAACGTCATCA
>CALEGL010000017.1 GCA_937876495.1 uncultured Bifidobacterium sp. | reverse complement strand
GGGCCGGGGCGGTGTGTTCTGCACCCTCGCCCCGTGGCTGGGTCTGACCGCCCCCGCCGCCGACGGGCTGCTCGTGCTTCTCGGGCCCCGGCTGACCGCCGGACCGACGTACCGCGCCGCTTCCACGGAACGCGCGGCCCCAGGAGCCCTCCACAGCCTCGTCCTCGAATCGCTGGACGGCCGCGACCAGCTCGCCGGACTCGGCGCCGCCGCGCGGACGCGCGAACGCCTCATGGCCGCCACGACCCGCATGATCGACGCCCGCGGCCGCAGCAACCGGGCGCGCGGATGGAACGACGTCATCACCGAGACCATCCCCATGCTCGCCGTGGCCGCCTTCACCGGCACGGCCGCCGTCCTCGTCTCGTCCGGAGGACTGGGGGCCATCTCCGCCATCGTGGCCGTCGCCGGATTCACGGCGTCCTTCCCGGCGCTGATGTCCGTGGCGCGCCTGGGCTCGGGCCTGCAGCCCACGCTCGCCTCCGCCCGCCGCGTCTTCGCGCTGATGGATGAGGAACCGGCGGTCAAGGAGAACGAGGGCGGTCGGACGCCCGGCTCCTTCACCGGTCTCGACGCCCGGCATCTGGCCTTCTCGTATGCGGACGACGCCGACGCACACGCCGACGCCGTGCTCGCCGACGTGGACCTGAGCATCCGGCCCGGGGACGTCATCGCCGTTCAGGGCGAGAACGGCGCCGGCAAGTCCACGCTCATCGACGTCCTTATGCGCTTCCGCGACCGCACGGATGGCACGCTCGACGTCAGCGGCGAGTCGATCGAGACCATCGACGTGCACGCCCTGCGCAGGCTCGAGACGATGGTCAGCCAGGACACCTTCCTCTTCGACGACACCGTCGCCAGGAACATCGCCATCGCACGACCCAAGGCCGCCCGCACGGACATCGAGGCGGCGGCGCGGGACGCCGGACTCGACGACGTGCTCGCCGAGCTGCCCGGTGGCCTCGATCACCGGCTCACGAGGAACGGCTCGGAGCTGTCCGCGGGGCAGCGCCAGCGCATCGCCGTCGCACGGGCCTTCCTCCGCGACGCCCCGCTCGTGCTGCTCGACGAACCCACAAGCAACATGGACGCCCTTCTCGAGGGCCGGGTGCTCGACGCCCTGTTCCGACACCGCGACGGCCGCGCGTATCTCATCGTCTCCCACCGGTCCGCGGCGATCGCCCGGGCCGATCGCCTGCTCACGCTTCGGGACGGGAGGCTCGTCGAGGATGACGCGCAGGCCATAAGCGGGAGAGAGAACGACAGGGGAATAGGCTTGGAAGCCTCTGAGACGTCCTCCATGGAACGCGCCTAGCACAACGGGGGCGAAAAATACAGTCGTGACTTTTCGCGCCGATGCCTCTACAGTGCGGAGGCGAAGGCAGCGAAGACGGCAAAGGGAGCACAACGGCGGGAACATTGTCGCTGCAATCACGTCGCAGCGGCCACGAAGCGGCAGAGGATCGCGGAGACGCGGCGATCCGAGGCGACGACGACTCCCGCATCCCCAGGCAATCAGGGAACCACTCAAGGAGCCACAGATGACCGAAGATCCAGACACGGCACCGGACGGCACACACGACGCGTCCGATACCGGCGCTTCCCCCAGGAACGCCGAAACCCCCTCCCCTGTGGATCCGTTCGATCCAACGAATCCACAGGATCGCGCAGCGGCGGCAAGAAACCATGCGCAGTGGACGGCCGAGGCCTACCAGGAGGCGCAGAGCTCCGACGACGGCCGTCTGCGCATGCTCGACTACATCCTCATCGGCGTGTACACGGCGCTGTACTTCGCACTCATCGCCATCCCCGCCCTTCCGGCGCATCTCATCCCGGTGCTCATGCCCTTCATGGGTCTGGGCTGCGGCATCTTCGGAGGTACGGCCTATCTTCTCGCGCTGACGAAGTCGCGGCGCTTCGGGACCGTGACGATCATGGGCGTCCTGCTGGCGCTTCTCATCGGCGTCATCCACGGCAACTACTACACGGTGGCCACGGCTCTTGCGGCGGCCCTCGTGGCCGACCTCATCGCCCGCCGGGGCGACTATGGGAATCGCGGTCTCATCATCGTCTCGGCCGGGGTGTTCAACCTGTGGACCATCGGCATGTTCCTGCCGTTCTACGTAGGACGGAGCTCGTATCTGGCGAACCTCTCCAGCACGAAGGGATCCGGGTACGCCTCCGAGCTGGCCTCGCTGTTCCCTGGCTGGCTGCTACCCGTCCTCGTCGTGCTCAACCTGGCGGGAGGCGTGATCGGAGCGATCATCGCTCTGGGACTGTTCCGCCGGCACTTCCACCGGGCGGGACTCGCCTAGACGCCCGTCCCGTCCGGGCGGATCCCTCCACGACTCCCCACGACTCCTCCAGGAGAATCCATGCGCATAGCCACCGCCGAGTACCGGGGACCCTTCCGGCTCGATCCCCGGACGAAGATCGCCTACGCGACCGTGGTGGGCTGCTTCTGTCTGGGGCTGGTGGGCGGGGCGGCGCTGTCGACGGGAATCGTCCGGCATGTTCTGGAGCTGTCGGTGGCGGGGGTTCTGATGGCGAACCGACGCTGGCGGCTTCTGGCGGGATACGCATTCGCCATGGCGGCGTCGGTGGCCGTCGAAGCGGGGATCCCCGCTCTGGGATTCGCGTCGGGAGGCGGCTCCCGGGGATTCGCCGCCGCGATGACGGGTTCGCTCGTCTGGGCGATCACCACGTCGGCGGCGATGCTCATCCAGCTGACGCCCGGTGCGATAACCGCCTACTGGCTGCTGTCCACGACCACCGCCGGCGAGCTGACGACGGCGCTGGACCGACTGCATGTCCCCCGCGCCGTGACCGTGCCGCTCGCCGTCATGCTGCGCTTCTTCCCCACCGCGGCCGCCGAAGGCCGGTCCATCCGTGACGCGATGCGGATGCGGGGAGTGCGCTTCGGCGGCGGCAAGGCCTCGCGGATTCTGGAGTTCCGCGTGGTGCCGCTGGTCGCCAGCTCGGTACGCATAGCCGACGACCTCAGCCAGTCGGCGCTCACCCGCGGTCTGGGATCCCCCGGACCGCGCACAAGCATCGCACGCATCGGCATCCGTGGCGTGGACGTCGCGGTTCTGACGGCATGCGTGGCATGTCTGGCGGCGTGGGCGTTCACCGCGGCCGGGCTGCTGCCCTGATGGCAGACGACACGATGGCCCGAGACACGATGGCCCGAGACACGGGAACGGCAGAATCCCGAAGGCTTCCTGACCACCCCTCCGGGTCCATTCGCCTCGAGAACGTCTCCTTCCTCTACGGAGGCGGAAGCAATCCAGGCGGGAGGGATCCAGAGGACAGGAACGGAACCGACGGGAACGCGGACGAGAGGAAAGCAGACGCCCGGAACGCCGGCGCGAGGGGAATGGCAGCGAACGGATCGGGGGCGGCGGACACGCGAACCGCATCCCCCGGAGCGATCGAGGCGGATGCACGGGCATCAGACGCCTCGCAGCCGCAGGGCGTCGCCGATCTGAGCCTGGACGTCCGCCCCGGCGAGACCCTGCTGCTGTGCGGGCGATCCGGCTGCGGCAAGACCACGGTCACCCGGCTCATCAACGGTCTGGTCCCGCACTACTTCCGCGGGCGTCTGTCGGGACGCGTCCTCGTGGACGGCTTCAACGTCACCACCACTCCGTTGGAGAACCTCGTCGGGCATGTGGGTTCGGTCTTCCAGAACCCGGCGAACCAGTTCTTCACCATGACGGTCCGCGACGAGCTCGCCTTCGCCTGCGAGAACGCCGGGATGCCGCCCGAGAGGATTCGTCGGCGCATGGAACAGGTGGCCGGCGCCTTCGGTGTCGACGGGCTGCTCGACAGCGGCGTGGACCGGCTGAGCGGAGGCCAGCAGCAGCAGGTCGCCTCCGCAGCGGCGGCCATGGCACGACCGGGAATCCTGGTGCTCGACGAACCCACGGCGAATCTCGACGCCTCGGCCATCGATCGCCTGCGCGGCATCATCGCTCTGTGGAGGGACGAGGGCCGGACCGTCGTCATCGCCGAACATCGGCTGTACTGGCTCGAGGGACTTGTCGACCGCGCCGCCATCATGGATTCCGGTCGGATCACGCAGGTCATGAGCGGCCGGGAGCTCGGCGCCCTCACGGATGAGGAGCGTGAGGGACTGGGGCTACGGCCCACCACGCGAAGCGGGCTGGAAAGGGTCGTCCGACAGGCCGGTTCCGGAGTGCGCGGGCCGCGGAACGAATCCTCCGGAGCCTGGCGCATCGACGGGTTCTCCTACACGTACCGGCGCGCGAAAGAACCTGCCCTGGCCATCGAGGGCGCCGCGTTCCCAGCGGGTCGGGTGACGGTTGTGACGGGCCCGAACGGAGCCGGCAAGTCCACGTTCATCCGATGTCTGCAGGGACTCGACCGACGCTGCCGCGGAGAGCTGGTCGCGCCCGATGGCGAACGCCTGGGACGCCGCCGCAGGCTGGACGCCTGCTTCACCGTTCTGCAGAACGTGACGCGCGAGCTGTTCACGGCCGACGTTCTCGACGAGGTGATGCTTGCGCAGCCCCATGAGGACGCATCCGAGGCAGGGGCGATTCTCGCCCGCCTCGATCTCGCCGGAATGGCCGGCCGTCATCCCCTCTCGCTGTCCGGCGGACAGCGCCAGAGGGTGGCCATCGCTGCGGCGGTGGCGTCGGAACGGCCGATCATCATCGCCGACGAGCCGACGAGCGGTCTCGACCTCGGCCATATGAGACAGGTCGCCGCTCTGCTGCGCGGGCTCGCCGACGAAGGGCGGACGGTCGTCGTCGTCACGCACGACCCGGAGTTCGCGGCCCTGTGCGCCGACCGGACGCTGCGCATCATCCGAGGACGAATCGTACGAGTGCAGGAACCGGATGGCGTCTCTGAGGCGATGGAGGATTCGGCCGTGGCGAACGCCCCGGATTCACGGGAATGGACGAGGTAGTCTTCGATGATGCATATCCGTCCGATACGGGAATCCGACGATTCCTCCCTCGCTCCCATCATCCGTTCGAATCTCGCGGCGTTCGGCCTCGCCATCCCCGGTACGGCGGCCTTCGATCCGGAGACGGACCATCTCAGCGTCTTCTACGGGGCGTCCTCGCGCCGCGCGTATTTCGTCGTGGAGGATGACGATGACGGACGGGTCCTCGGAGGCGCGGGCATCGCGGAGATGGACGGCGACGATTCGACGGCCGAACTGCAGAAGCTGTACCTGGATGATGCCGCGAAGGGCCATGGACTCGGCTACAGGCTGATTGGACGCATCACGACCTTCGCCCTTGCGGTCGGATACCGCCGGCTGTATCTCGAGACGCATCATGCGCTCGAGGCGGCGAACCACATCTACCGCAGAAGCGGGTTCATCCTCATGGACGGCCCCCTTCCCGGCAGCGTGCATGGAGGGGCCATGGACCGCTTCTACATCAGGGCCCTGCACGATGCCGCAGGCTCAGCCACGGAACCGGCCGCGGGCCCGGAAGGGAACGAGAAACGGCACGAGGAAGGCCGGTGGGGGCGGGAATCCCACGAAGCCAAGGCCTAGGAGACGGGGATCGCCGAAGCGGATATTTCAGAAGAAGTGGACGCTTCCGAAGTCGACGCTTCAGAGGGGGGGCGTTTCCGAAGCGAACGGTTCCGAAGTGGACGCTCCTGAAGCAAAGGTTTCGGGAGCGGACATTCTCCACGGAGGGGTCGCTGAGGGAAAGGTTCGCGAAACGAACGTTTCCGGAGCAAACGCATCTGGAGCAGATGCCTCCGGGGCAAACATATCGGGAGCAGACGATCAACGCAGGGCGCCGGTCCCATCCGGTTCGACGAGAAGCCGACGGAGCCTCCTCAGGTCATCGACCTGCATGCCGTTGGCGGCGAAGTATCCGGCGGCAGACCCGAAGCGCGCATCGACGAGCTCCAGCGTCTCCCGCATCAGCGATGCGGGGCTGGCCGTGAGCACGGGACGCA
>CALEGL010000016.1 GCA_937876495.1 uncultured Bifidobacterium sp. | reverse complement strand
GAGACCGTGGTGTTGATGTCACGGACGCGAGGCAGGTAAATCGCCGGTTCCGCGATGCCGCCGTCCCCGGGATGGCAATTTCACCGCAGTTCCCGCCCACGCGGAACGGACCGTCCGCCGTCATGTCTGCAGAGATCGGACCGCAGCATTGCGCAGACTGAGTTCCCGAGTTGAATGCGAAGGCGTGAGCGACTCAATCGATGTCAAGGATCGTCGTCTGCGTGAGGTCAAGGATGGTCTCCGACGGCGTCATGAGAACGGGGAAAGGATGAGGGCATGGCCAACGTCATTACGAGCATCAGAATCATTTGCAGCGTTGCCATGGTCTTTTGTCCGGTGCCCTCGGTGTCGTTTTATGCATTGTACACAGTTGCGGGAATTACAGACATGATTGACGGAACAGTGGCTCGAAGAACGAATACTGTGAATGAATTCGGCTCCAGACTGGACACTTTTGCAGATTTTGTTTTGATTGTTGCATGCCTGATGAAGCTGATTCCTGTCTTCGATGTTCATGCATGGATTTATATATGGATAGCCGTAATCGCTGCAATCAAATTGGTGAACGTCATTTCAGGATATGTTCTGTGGAAGAAGTTTATCGTTGTACATTCACTGATGAATAAGGCTGCCGGTGCTTTATTGTTTGCTTTGCCGTTTACTCTGCGCTTGATTGAATTAAGATATAGCGCAATAGTGGTCTGCATTATCGCCACTATTGCAGCCGTTCAGGAAGGGGCATATATCAGAACCGGGATGAAGATATCCTGACGGCGAGGGGAGAATGGAACAGGTAGATGCTGCCCATCCGATAGGTCAACGGAAGTGGGGGAGACGCGGACGCGTCTGACGGCGTTTCCGTCGGATGGTGCGTCATCGCCTCGCGGAAGGTCTCTCCCCGACCGGAAAGACCGAGGGCCCTCAGACGCGTGGATGAGCGGCTGATCTTGTCGATTGGATGTCTTTTCGGGGACGGGAGCCCCATCGGCCTATGAGTCTCTGCGCTTGACGGAGACTGCCGGACTGACCAGGACGAGGTCGGTCATGAGATTTTTCCTGTAGCGGTCTTTTCGACGAGATACCCATCCTGCGGATAGAACGGTTATCGTGGATTCCATGACAACGGATTGCCTGATGACGCTGCATGGTGGGCCACGGTCGAACGACCCCGTCATCGGATCTCGTCCATGAGGCGTCCCGGACGTGACGGCCATGACCCGAGGCGAGTCGACGCCGGCTCCGTCCTATGCGTCCTCATCGAGGCGGTGCCTCTGCTGGTCGTCGTCGCCCTGGCCCTCTCCTTCTCCCTGATTCCCGCGCGGGCGCTCGGCGTCGCGGCCGACGGCACCGTGCACGACGGCATCGACGACGCTGACTTCATGGCCGGCGTGGTGGGGTCCGCGTCGGCGTCATCCCGCGACGACCGGGTCATGTCGTCCCTGACGGCAGCCGGTCTCAACGCCTCCTACGCCTCCCTGGAGAACGCCGTGGACCCCGGCGAGGCCGGTCGCAAGGCGGTGCGTGACTTCGCGCATCGCCAGGTGAGCGTCATCGTCGTGCTGGGGCTGTCCACCCGGTCCGACGAGGACGGGTGGGATGACGTGCTGCGCATCGCGCGGCGGGCCGACATCCCCGTGGTGCTCGTCGACCCCGCCGACCTTCCGACGGATTCCGTCCTGTACGCCTGCGTGCTGCGCCTCGTCTCCTCCGAGGCCTCGGACACCCTGGCGGACGCGGTCCAGGACGCCGCGAACTCGCGGTCCCCGGGCGGGGTCATCGACGTGACGGTGGGGAAGGCATGACCGTTCCTAGGACTCGCGAGGCCGTCGATGCGCCCACGGCAGGCGCATCGTCCTCGGATGCCGCAGTCGGGCTTCCTTCCGTCACCGAAGCCGGCCTGACCTCCGACGAGGTGCATGAGCGCGTCGAATCGGGCCGTACCAACCGCGTGAAGGACTCCACGTCGCGTTCCTTCGCGGACATCCTGCGCGCCAACGTCTTCACGCTGTTCAACGGGATCATCTTCACCGCCATGATCCTCGTCCTGCTCACGGGGTCATGGAAGGATGCGGTCTTCGGACTGGTCATCATCGTCAACACCGGCATCGGCGTCCTCACCGAGACACGGGCGAAGCGCACCCTCGACCGGCTGTCCATCCTCGTCGCCGCCGACTACGCCGTCCGCAGGGATGGCCGCGACGTCACCGTCCCGCATGACGGCATCGTCATTGACGACCTCCTGTGGATCCGTTCCGGCGACCAGGTGCCCGCCGACGCGGTCGTCGTGAGGACCTGGGGTCTGGAGCTTGACGAGTCGATGCTCACCGGCGAGTCCCGCACGGTGAGGCGCAGGGAGGGCGAGCCCGTGTACTCGGGGTCGACGGTCGTCTCCGGCCTCGCCCTGACCCGCGTGACGGCGGTGGGGGATCACGGCTACGCCGCGACGCTCACCTCCCAAGCTAAGGTGTACCGCCGCACCGTCTCCGATCTCAGCCGCGGCATCAACACGATCCTCAAGTACATGACCGTCGTCGTCGTGCCGCTGTGCGTGCTTCTCGTCTGGTCCCAGCTGCGCTCCGTCGGAGGGCTCGACGAGGCCGTCGCCACCGGACGCTGGCGCGAGGCCGTCGTCTCCGCCGTGGCCGGGGTGGTGGGAATGATCCCCGAGGGGCTGGTGCTGCTCGTCTCCCTCAACTTCGCCATCGCCGCGATGCGCCTCGCACGGAGCAACACGCTTGTCCAGGAGCTCGAATCGTTGGAGACCCTGGCCCGCGTCGACTGCCTGAACCTCGACAAGACCGGCACCATCACGGACGGCGGTATCACGTTCAGGAGCGTGATTCCTCTCGGGGATACGCAGGACGACGCGATGCGGGACGGCGTGGCATCGGACGTGAACGGCAGGGCGCTGGAATCCCGCATCGCCGCCCTTTGCGCCGAGGAGAGCCCCAACGCCACCGGGGCAGCCATCCTCGCCGGGCTGGAGAGCAGGGGAGTGGCGCCGGCTCCCGTGAAGGCGCGCATCCCGTTCTCCTCGGCCCGCAAATGGAGCGCGGTGTGCACACAGGACGGCGGGTGGTGTCTGGGTGCCCCCGAGGTGCTGCTGTCGGCCATCGACGGCGACCATGCGGACGTCGCCGCCGAGGTTTCGCGTCTCGCCTCGCAGGGCGACCGCGTGCTGATGGTCGCTCATGCGGCAGTCGCCCCCGACCCGGACGACCCGCGGCTGGATCCGGCTGCGGAGCCCGTCGCCCTCGTCGTCTGCTCGGAGTCCATCCGCGAGGACGCGCGGCCGACTCTGGCCTGGTTCCGCGATCAGGGCGTGCGCTGCCGGATCATCTCCGGCGACAACCCCGCCACCGTGGGCGCCATCGCCGACCGTGTGGGCTTGACCGGGGATCGTCCCGCCAGAACGATGGACGCGCGCGAGCTGCCTGAGGAGATCGACGAGCTGTCGCGCGTCCTTGAGAACGTCGACGTGCTCGGACGGGTGCTTCCCGAGCAGAAGAAGGCCATCGTCCAGGCTCTGCACGCGCGCGGCCGCGTGGTCGCCATGACCGGCGACGGCGTCAACGACGCTCTCGCGCTCAAGGAGGCCGACCTGGGAATCGCCATGGGCAACGCGGCTCCGGCGACCAAGGCCGTGGCGCAGCTGGTCCTCGTCGACTCGCGCTTCTCTCATCTTCCTGACGTGGTCGCCCGGGGCCGGCAGGTCATGGCGAACATGGAGCGCGTGGCCAGCCTGTTCCTCACCAAAACCGTCTATTCCTCACTGATCGCCCTCGGCGTGGTGCTCAGCGGCATCCCCTTCCCGTATCTGCCGAGGCATATCACCCACGTGGGGGCGCTCACCATCGGCATTCCGGCGGTCCTCCTCGCTCTGGCGCCGTACACCCGCCGCTACGTCCCTGCCTCTTATACACACCTGACGCTGCCGACGAATAGAGAGGGTTAGATCGCGGTTGTCCGCGGCTCCATAAGAACACACAGCAGCCAGTGGCACAGC
>CALEGL010000015.1 GCA_937876495.1 uncultured Bifidobacterium sp. | reverse complement strand
GGCCATCAACCGCGAGGCCATCACCACCAAGGTGCTCAACGGCGTGGCCACGCCGGCCGTGGAGTTCACCTCGCCGCTGACCCCTGGCTTCTCCAAGAACATCCCCGGCAACGAGAACCTCAAGTACAACCCGACCAAGGCCAAGAAGCTGTGGGCCGAGGCCAACGCCATCTCGAAGTACACGGGAACGCTGACCTTCTCCTACAACGCCGACGGCGGGTCCAAGCCGATCTACGAGGCCGTCGTGAACCAGCTGAAGAACAACCTGGGCATCAACGCCGCCACGAACCCCATCGCCACCTTCCAGGAGTTCCGTGACGCCATCACCAAGCGCCAGATGACCGGAGCCTTCCGCACCGGCTGGCAGCCCGACTACCCGTCGGCGGAGGACTACCTCTTCCAGCTGTACGATTCGGCGGCCGGCAACGGCAACGGTTCGAACGACGGCGACTACAGCAACGCCAAGTTCGACGCCCTGATGACGAAGGCCTACGCCGCCAAGAGCACGGCGGCCGCCAACAAGATCTACCAGCAGTCCCAGGAGATCCTCATGAACGACCTGCCCGCCATCCCGCTGTACTACTCCAATGCGTCCGGAGTCGCGGCCATCGGGGTCAAGGGCTTCGAGATGGACTGGCAGAACCTGCCGGTGTACACCAACCTCACGAAGTGAGGGAAGCCTCATGACGAACAGGCATGACCCGTCGTCATGAGACCCGTGACGGGGCCCGGACGGATTCGTTCCGTCCGGGCCCCCTCGATGCCGTCGATGCCGGTTCGTGGTCGTGGGGTACACTGTCGAGACGAACGGGCCGCACCCCGCATCGCGTCGCAACGCGGCCTCGGCGGCGGGGGAAGGAGAGAGATGGGCAAGTACCTTCTACGCAGGATCCTGCAGATGATACCCGTGGTCCTGGGAACCACGCTGCTTGTCTACGCGCTGGTGTTCGCACTCCCGGGCGATCCCGTCAAGGCGATGTTCGGGGACAGGCCGGTGAACGAGGCCGTCGCCGCCCAGATCAGGTCCGAGTACAACCTCGACAAGCCCTTCATCGTCCAGTATCTGCTCTTCCTGCGCAACGCCCTCACCCTCAACTTCGGGCAGACGTTCTCCGGGCAGCCGGTCATCGCCGAGATCGGCCGGGCCTTCCCCGTCACCATCAGACTCGCCCTCATGGCCTTCGTGTTCGAGGCCGTCTTCGGCATCGTGTTCGGCGTCATCGCGGGACTCAAGAAGGGCAAGTGGTACGACACCGTCATCCTCGTCGTCTCCCTGCTGCTCATCTCCGTGCCCACCTTCGTCACGGGCTTCCTCGGCCAGTACTTCCTCGGCGTCAAATGGCGCATCCTTCCCGTCACCGCGGGCAGCGACCCCGGCTTCCTCGACCTGCTCATGCCGGCGATGGTGCTCGGATCGGTGTCGATGGCGTACATCATCCGTCTGACCCGGTCAGAGGTCTCCTCGAACCTGTCCGAGGACTATGTGCGCACCGCGCGCGCCAAGGGCATGGGCAACGGGTCCGTGCTTTTGCGGCACGTGCTGCGCAACTCCCTCATCCCGGTCGTCACCTACCTCGGGCAGGACCTCGGCGCCCTGATGGGAGGCGCGATGATCACCGAGACGATCTTCAACATCCACGGCGTCGGCTTCCTCACCTACCAGAGCATCCTCAAGGGGGAGGGCAACATGGTGGTCTCCATCGTCACCCTGCTCATGCTCGTGTTCGTCGTGTCCAACCTGCTCGTCGACCTGCTCTACGCGGCCCTCGACCCGCGCATCCGCTACGCGTGAAGGGAGAACGTCGATGACGTCAGACATCCCAGCCGGGACCGAAGCGAACGGGACCGAAGCGCGCAGGGCCGCTGCGCCCGAGACCGAAGCGCATGCGGCACCGATGCCAGTGGCCGTCTCCGGCGCGGCGGCGCTTCCCGACGCCCTGCCGGGTCAGGAGCGGTACGTCGCCCCCGTCGAGGAGACCCCGCTCCAGGCGGTCGACTCCCTCGACGAGTCGGCTCCCGCGACGAACATGTGGGCCTCCGCATGGCGTACGCTGCGACGCAACCCCCTGTTCATCGTCTCGGCCCTCCTCATCCTGTTCATCCTCGTCGCGGCGCTGTTCCCGGGCCTGTTCACCCGGCAGGACCCCAACTACTGCAACCTCGACAGGTCGCTGGACCCCGGCTCCGCCGGCCATCCCTTCGGATTCGACCTGCAGGGCTGCGACATCTACACCCGCGTCGTCTACGGCACCCGCACCTCGCTGAGCGTCGGCGTGCTCGCGACGCTGCTCGTCGTGCTCATCGGCTCGCTCGTCGGAGCCATCGCCGGCTTCTTCGGCGGGTGGATCGACGCCGTGCTCAGCCGGCTCACCGACATCTTCCTCGCACTGCCCATCCTGCTCGGAGCCATCGTCGTGCTCCAGATGTTCCGCACGAACGGATCCATCTGGAAGATCATCCTCGTCATGGCCCTGTTCGGCTGGGTGTCGGTGGCGCGCATCGCCCGTGGCGCCGTCATGGAGGCCAAGAACCTCGAGTTCAACACGGCGTCCACGGCGGTCGGCTCGACGCCGATGCGCAATCTGTTCCGGCATATCATCCCCAACTCGCTGGCGCCGATCATCGTCGTGGGCACCACCTCGCTGGGCTCCTACATCGTCCTCGAGGCGACCCTGAGCTTCCTCGGCATCGGCCTGCCGACGACGACGGTGAGCTGGGGCGGCGACATCTCCAACGCCCAGTCGATGCTGCGCACCGACCCCATGGTGCTCTTCTACCCGTCGGCGGCGCTGGCCATCACCGTTCTGGCGTTCATCATGATGGGCGACGCCGTCAAGGACGCCCTCGATCCGAAGAGCCGCACGGCATGAGCAGGCAGGAGGGCACGATGGACGGCATGGATGCAAGCGGACGCCTTGGACGGATCCAGCGCGACAGAGGGCCGCTTCTTGCGGTGAAGGACCTCCAGGTGGACTTCACCGGAGAGGACGGCAGGCCCGTCCACGCGGTGCGGGACGCCTCGTTCAGCGTCTATCCCGGCCAGTGGGTGGCCATCGTGGGGGAATCGGGTTCGGGGAAATCGACCTCCGCCATGGCGGTGCTGGGCCTGCTGCCCGGAACGGGCCATGTCATCGGCGGCTCCATCGACTTCGACGGCCATGAGCTCGTCGGTCTGAAGCAGCGCGATTACCGCAGTCTGCGCGGGCGTCGCATGGGGCTGGTCCCCCAGGATCCCATGAGCAACCTCAACCCCGTATGGAGGATCGGCACCCAGGTCGAGGAGGCGCTTCGGGCCAACGGGATGGACGTCGCGCATGAGAAGCGCTCCGATCTGGCTCGTGCACTGTCCGGCAGGGATGCCGGTGAGACCGCCGTGGCGGATGACGGAGACGAGACCTTCCTCGGCTCACGCGAGCTTCCCGCGCTGCTCGACGAGGTCCGGGGCGCGCTGTCCGACGCCGGCGTCGCCGATGCGGACGCGCGGATGACGACCTTCGAGGAGGCGTGGATCCCCGGGGCATCGACCCGCGTCGCGATCGTCCATGCCATGGAGAAGGCCGGCGTCCCGAAGGACAGGGCGCGTGACATCGCCGAACGGCATGTGACGGGATCGACGATGACCGACCGAGTCGCCGGCCTTCTCGCCGAGGCGGGTCTTCCCGACGCCGCCACGCGCGCGCGCCAGTTCCCGCACGAGTTCTCGGGCGGCATGCGTCAGAGGGCGCTGATCGCCATCGGACTGGCCTGCCGCCCCGACCTGCTCATCGCCGATGAACCGACATCGGCGCTTGACGTCACCGTCCAGAAGCGCATCCTCGACCATCTGCACGCGCTCACCGACTCGCTGGGCACCGCCGTGCTGTTCATCACGCATGACCTGGGGCTCGCCGCCGAAAGGGCGCAGCATATCGTCGTCATGTATCGCGGCCGCGTGGTGGAGTCGGGGCCGTCCCTGGAGGTCCTGCAGCATCCGCAGCATCCCTATACCAGGCGTCTTGTCGCGGCCGCGCCGTCTCTGGCCTCCCAGCGCATCATCTCGGTGCGCAGCCACGGCGGCGACGCCAGCGCGCTGATGGAGCACCATGTCACGGATGACGCCGACCTGGCGAAGCGCCGGCCGATCATCGAGGTCGAGCATCTGGTACGCGAGTTCCATCTGCCGCGCCGCAGGGAGATGTTCCGAGCGGTGGACGACGTCTCCTTCGGACTGAAGCGCGGCACCACTCTCGCCATCGTGGGGGAATCCGGCTCCGGAAAGTCGACGGTGGCCAACATGGTGCTGCGCCTGCTCGAGCCGACCTCCGGGACCGTGCGCTACGAGGGCCACGACATCGGCGGATTCTCAGGCGCCGAGCTGCTCGACTTCCGCCGCCACGTCCAGCCGGTCTTCCAGAACCCTTACGGGTCCCTCGACCCCATGTACTCGATCTATCGTGCGATCGAGGAGCCGCTGCGCATCCACCACATCGGCACGAGACGCAGCAGGGTCGCACGCGTGCGCGAGCTGCTCGACATGGTTGAGCTTCCGCAGTCCGTCATGGGCCGCTACCCCAACGAGCTGTCCGGCGGGCAGCGGCAGCGCATCGCCATCGCCCGCGCCATGGCCCTCGACCCCGACGTCATCGTCTGCGATGAGGCCGTGTCCGCGCTTGACGTGCTCGTGCAGGACCAGGTGCTGCGTCTGCTCAACGACCTGCAGGCGGAGAAGGGACTGAGCTACCTGTTCATCACCCATGACCTGGCGGTGGTCCGGCAGATCGCCGACGAGGTCGTCGTCATGCAGAAGGGACGGCTCGTCGAACACGCCACCACGGACGAGGTGTTCGACCATCCCAGCCGGCAGTACACGCGCGACCTGCTGGCCGCCATCCCCGGAGGAAGCCTGAAGCTGGGGATCGACTGATGACCATCACCATCACCACGTCCAACGTCAACGGTCTGAGAGCCGCCGATCGCAAGGGGATCGGGGAGTGGGCGAAGGGACATGCGCCCGACGTGTGGTGCCTGCAGGAGGTGCGGGCCCCGCAGCCCGACGTCGACCGGATAGTCGGCGCCCTGGGATTCGACTACGTGGACGCCGGACGCATCACCGACCCCTCCGCCCTGGCCTCCATGAACGAGGTGTGCCGGATCAGGGGGAGGGCCGGCGTCGCGCTGCTCACCACGCTTCCCGTCGTCGAGCGTCGCTATGGCCTGCCCGGGCTTCAGGAGGACGTCGACTCCGGCCGATGGATCGAGGAGGATCTGCGCACGCCGACGGGCGCCGTCATCACCGTGGTCTGCGTGTACGTCCACGCCGGCAACGCCGACGATCCGGTGAAGATGGGGCAGAAGTACCGCTTCCTCGACACCATGCTCGTCCGCCTCGGGCAGCTGCGCGACGAGGCCGCCTCGGGCGGGCGCCAGGCGGTGCTGTGCGGGGACTTCAACATCGCGCATACGCCGCTGGACATCAAAAACGCCAAGGCCAACGAGAAGCATTCGGGCTTCCTGCCGCAGGAACGCGCCTACGTCGACCGCTGGCTCGGCGAATACGGGCTCGTCGACGTGGTCCGCGGCCTCGCCGGGGATGTGCAGGGCCCCTACACCTGGTGGAGCCAGCGCGGACGTGCCTTCGACAACAACGTCGGCTGGAGGATCGACTACCAGTTCGCGACCCCCGGGCTGGCGGGCGCCGCCCGGGGCTTCGTCATCGACAAGGCCCCGACCTACGAGGCGCGGTGGTCCGACCACGCCCCCCTCAGCGTCACGTACGACCTGTAGCGCATCCGTCCCGGCGCGCGTCCCGACCCCAGTTTTCCGGCCGCTGCCGTCGCATGCGCGGGTGCTAGGCTGGTTCCGATTGCAGACCGCGGAAACGAGGCATCATGGCATGGTGGAAGTTCGGTAGGAAGACGCACGACGACGTCGACCGGGCGGAGGATGACGAGGACCGCGACGACGCGCAGGAGGAGCCGACGGCCGAGGACGCGGACTCCGGGGACGCGGACTCCGGGGACGGTCCGGACGACGTCCGCGAGGACGTCGACGATGCACGCGAAGTGTCGGACGAATCCGAGGACGGGTCCGACGAGGAGGATGAGGGATCCTTCGACGACGATGCCGACGACGACGATGACGACGACGAGTCGGTCGACGACGTGCCCGTCGAACCGAGCGAGGAGTACGAGGATCGCGGAGATCTGTACGGACCGTGGGACGTCGACGAGGAGAATGCGCCCGATGACGACGAGTACCTCGATCTGGGCGGCTATCTGATTCCCGCCCTGGCCGGCATGGAGCTGCGCGTGAAGGCCACCCGTGCCACGAAACAGGTGCTGGGATGCATCGTCAGCTTCGGCCGCTCCAGTCTGGAGATCGAGCCCTTCGCGGCTCCCAAGACCCTTGGCCTATGGGATGACGTGCGAGCGGACCTGCTCGACGGCAACGAGAAGGCCACGGAGCATCCCGGCATATTCGGCATGGAGGTGGAGCTTCCCGTCAGGGACAAGGCGGGACGGACGCTGCACACCCGCATCGTCGGGGTCGACGGCCCCCGCTGGATGCTGCGAGGCATCTTCTCGGGTCCTGCCGCCACGGAACCCGGCGACGAGACGATGGCGCTGAACCGCTTCTTCGCGTCGATCATCGTCGTGCGCGGCGAGGAGCCTCTGGCGCCCCGCGACCTCATCCCCCTGCATGCGCCCCTGACCCCCGAACAGCGGCGCGAGGCCGAGGACACCGAGAAGAAGGATGACGAGGCTTCGACGAAGAAGAAGGGTGCACCCTCGATTCCCGGGCGTCCGACGGGCCCCTTCGATTCCGACCAGCAGACCGAGGTCAAGTCCACGCTGTCCCGCGGTCCCATGTTCTCGGAAGTCCGATAGGCGGCTCCGTTGACCGAACGCGAACCGAGGGGGATGGCCGCGCTGGCGCAGGCCGGCGACGGCGACTTCTCCGTCATCCGCGCGATCGGCGGGGTGCGCGGTGTCGTGGAGTCCGTCCTTCCCGGACTCGTGTTCGTGGTGCTGTTCATGGTCACCTCGGATTTGCGGCTCACCATCGTCGTCTCCGCCCCACTCGCCGTCCTGCAGGTCCTGGTCAGGCTGGTGCAGCGCCAGTCCGCCATGGGGGCCTTGGGCGGTCTCGCCGCCGTGGCCATCTGTCTGGTATGGGCATGGAGAAGCAACGACGCACGCAACTACTACATGCTGGGGTTCGTCACCAACGCCGCATATCTCGTGCTGCTGGCCGCCTCGCTGCTTGCCAGGACGCCGGGGATCGGTCTTCTCGTCGAGTTCATCCGGACGATGCCGACGAGCCGCTTCGCCATATGGCTCAAGGGGTGGCGTGATGACGAGCCTCTGCGTCGCGCCTATGCGGCCGCCACGGCGCTGTGGATCGGCGTATTCGCCCTGCGGCTGGCCGTGCAGGTGCCGCTGTACGCCACCGACCACGTCGGATGGCTGGGAACAGCCAGACTCGCCATGGGGTTGCCGTTCTGGGCGCTGGCCATCTGGGTCTCGTACCTTCTCATCGCCACGCCTCTGCATTGTCATCGTCTTGCGGAGCGCGGCTAGGCCGGCGCACCGATGCCCGGGCTCGTCGGGGGAACCGGGAAGCATAGGCACCGGAGGATGTCCGCGGGATGTCCGTGGGATAGCCACGAGGACGGCCGTCGGAGCGACGGTCCAGGGACGACATTTCTAAGGAGACAGGCATGCAGGCTACCGTTCGCATCGAACGCTACGCCGACCAGGGCAGATGCGTGGCCCATATCGACGGACGCGTGGTGTTCGTGCGCTTCGCGCTTCCTGGCGAGCTCGTGACGGTGGAGCTTGACGAGCCGCATGAGCGCGAGGACAGGTTCTGGACGGGCGAGGTGGTCTCCGTGCAGGAGCCCAGTCCTGACCGCCGCGATCCCGTCTGGCCTCTCGCCGGACCGCTGTCCTCCGGAGGAGGGGTTGGCGGGGCCGACCTCGTCCATGTGAGCCTTCCGGGACAGCTGGCGTGGAAGGCGGCGACGATTCGCGAGCAGATGACACGGCTCGGCCGTCTCGACCCGGGTCCCGTCACTGTTGAGAGGATGCCCGGTGACGAGGAGCTCCAGGGGCTTCACTGGCGGACCCGGATCGATCTGGTCGCGGACGACGAGGGTCGTCCGTCCATGCGCCGCCGCGGCTCCCATGACCGGGTGGCGGTGGACGGCATGCCCCTGGCCACGCAGGCCGTTCTGGACGCCGCCGCGGACGCCGACCTGTGGGCCGGAGGATTCCCCGCGGGGACTCGTCTGCGCGTCGTCGCGGCCGAGGTTCCCGCGGACGCGGAGTCCGACGTGCCGGACCGTCGCCGTGCCGTCATGGTCGGCGGGAGGGTCGTCCTCGGCTCCCCGCGGATCCGGGAGACCGTCGCGCTTCCGGAGGGCCGCTTCGACTACGACGTGTCCGCCTCGGGCTTCTGGCAGGTGCACCGTCTTGCCCCGCTCACCCTCGCAGGCCGCGTCCTTGATCTGGTCCGTCGCGCCCTGGACGGCGCCGGCCAGGGCGTGCTGTGGGATCTGTACTCGGGGTCCGGCCTGTTCACGCTTCCCCTGGCGGCGCTGGCCTCCGACGACTCCCGCGTCCTCGCCGTCGAGGGCGTGCGCGAGGCCACGAAGGACGCCAGACGCAATCTCGCCGCGGCGGGTCTGGACGACCGCGCCGTCGTGCGCTGCGGCGACGTGGCACGCGTTCTGCGGGTAGTGGCCTCGGGACGCGACCGGGCATGGACAGGGCCGAGCTCGCGGCTCTCGCCCATCCCGACGTCGTCGTCCTCGATCCGCCCCGGGCCGGTGCGGGCGCCGAGGTGTGCCGCGCGCTGGCCTCCGCAGGAGCCCGGAACATCGTCTATGTGGCCTGCGACCCGACAAGTCTGGCCCGCGACACGGCGACGCTGACGACGTTGGGATACCGGCTCGCCGACATCCATGCCTTCGATCTGTATCCCCTCACCCATCACGTTGAGACCGTGGTGTTGATGTCACGGACGCGAGGCAGGTAAATCGCCGGTTCCGCGA
>CALEGL010000014.1 GCA_937876495.1 uncultured Bifidobacterium sp. | reverse complement strand
CGCGGGCGGCGTCGGTGCGGAGGCGGACGGCAGGCGGCGACGGACTGCGACCACGCTGTCGAGGGCCGGTACATCCCCGAGGGATCGGGGAGGAGACGGGCGGAGAGTCGGGTCTTCCGCCATTACAGGGTGCAGCGGCGCAACTTCACTCTGCTGCATGAGATCGGTCATTTCATCCAGCACCATGATGTGAATCTGCTCGCCAGGCTCATCGAGTTCGACGATGACGGATACGCGCAGGGCTTCGAGGAGCAGGCGTGTAACCTCTTCGCCTCGATCGCCCTGCTTCCCGATGATGCGGTGCATCCGCTGACCGGCGACGGGATCACCGCCCAGGACGCCATGAGGCTGTATCGACGTGGCGTGGCGTCGCGTCAGGTCGTCGCCCGGCGGCTGGCAGCCGTGATGACGGCCGGGT
The DNA here is from genome assembly GCA_937876495.1 of uncultured Bifidobacterium sp. Taxonomy (GTDB): domain Bacteria; phylum Actinomycetota; class Actinomycetes; order Actinomycetales; family Bifidobacteriaceae; genus Bifidobacterium. The sequence continues at coordinate 1,849 of CALEGL010000014.1, read as the reverse complement.
GGGTGACCGTCTTCAATGCGCATGGGCAGCTTACGCTTCGTGCGCATGCGGATGGAAGCAACGACTACGACGATGACGCCTTGGAGATTGAGTGCCGCGCGATGATGAATCTGTATTACAGCGGCGAGGAGTATCTGGAACGCGTCGAAGGTGCGCGTGACGGTGCGGCGCTGACCACGGCTACATCGCGCCTCTCGCATTCCGGAAGGAACGGGCGGACTCCCGGCCGTATCCGTCTGTCCGCGGCATGCCCGGAGGAGGATCCTCGCAGCAATGGTCTGGCGGCGTTCGTGGTGGTGTCGCCCGTCATGGAGTGAGGTGGCCGTCATCGCGGTGAGGGATTTCATTCCGTGGACTTCATATGCTCAGGGTCGTTGGGCTCGTCGACGATTGTCGATGGTTGTCGGGAATGGTCCGAAGGACCGGCCGTCGGGAGGGCTGACCGCTTGGAACAGGTCAGTGGTACATCTGGACACGGTTGATCGCCGCCCTCCGGTCTGTGTTCGTCGCCGTGTCCAAACCCGGGACCGGGAGGATGAAAGAGAAGGGATTTTGCATGCCGTGGAAGATCTATGACGAGGTCATCCCCACTGATGCATCGTCATCCGTCCCCACCGATTCCTCCCTTGGCCACTCATCAGGACGTCCGTGCAGACGTCCCGCCGGACGAACACGTGCGCGAGCCTCCAACGCGCGCTTCAAACGGAACGCCGCCAGGATGATTATGAATCAGACGGACTGGATAGATCGGCGCGTAGAAACCGTGTCGTTCACCCCCGAAGGGACGACGCGGCGGTCGATCAGCTTCGACTGCACGATTCCCGTTGACAGGTCCCAGTGGCTTCTGTGGGCCCCATCGAAGGATTCTTCCGCGACATGTCTCGCGTTGCCATTGACCTTCCTCGGCAAGGGTGAGCTGATCAATCTTGACGTCCGCGATGCGTCCGGTCGCGCGCTGTCGACGGCCTCGCGACGGGATTCCTTCCTCATCATCCAGAACTCGCTTGAGTATTTCCTTCACTCCCCGATGGAGAGCGGCGAAGCCGGATCGGATCTTTCCACGATGAACGCCAGGGCTCTCAGCGAGATCGATGCGGAGATCGCGGGAATCACGAAGTCGCTTGCGCGCGTCGGCGAAGGCGCACGGACGGAGGCGACCGGCAGGCTGGTCTCCTATCTGCGGCTTCTGGACCTGCTCAGGCAGGAGATTCCCGGCTCGCCGTCCGACGGGGGACAAACGTCGACCGCAGGTCATCCCGACAAGGGGAACGGTCGACGCCGCGCGGGTGAGGCGTTCTATCTTGCGGTGAACCAGGCGCAGAGCGAGATCATCAATGGCACCTGGCTCGGTGGTCTGAGGTCCGAGCCCGCGTCCATGGCGGAAGCGGAAGAGGATTGTCCGTCCGTACTTCATCGCCTGGCGCAGCGTGCCGTCAGATCACGGCTGTCCGACGAGAATTTCCGACGGGACCATTTCCGCGCCATGGATGGGTTCCTTCGTTCCAAACTCACGCGCATCACCGACAATGAATCACGTCCGCGCGGCGGCGTACCGCAGGGAGATGCGTCCCCCGCCTCGTGCGTCCTCAGAGGGAAGGCTGTTCTTCAAGACGACAAGCTCATGGGTGATGCCGATTTCCTCTGGAGATCCGTTGACTTCTCTGACATCAACCGGCATCGTCAGCGTATGATTCGCGAACTGATTTCCGAGCTGTACCGGGACGATCTGTGCCGGGATGAGCAATGTCGGGACAATGGGACGGACTCGCTGAAGGGACGGTCCCCGTGGTTGGCGGAGCGGGAATCGCGGCGCCGGCCGGCCGGGGCTTCCTCACTTAGTCGGCCCCCC
>CALEGL010000013.1 GCA_937876495.1 uncultured Bifidobacterium sp. | reverse complement strand
CGGCATACGAGGTTCGCCTTAGTCTCGTGGGCTCGGAGATGTGTATAAGGGACGGGTACGGTGCCGACGACAGGGATGGGAGGGTCCGCTCGTCCGGGGGCCGCGGAGCGGCCTCCTTCGGATGCGCTCCCGGATCCCGGATCTCGTCCTAGGACTTCGTCGATTTCGCGAGGATTCCCTTGACGATGCCGACGAGGAAGGTGATGGCGAACAGGACGAGGGACGCCCAGAATAGCCATACCAGTCCCTTGACGACAAGGCCGATGATCCCGCCGATTATCCACAGGACGAGGAGAAGAACGATGTTGCCGACCATGGTAGCCTCCTGTGGTTGCGTGGTTGCGTGGTTGCGTGGTTGCGTGGTTGCGTGGTTGCGGCGGCCTGGAATCCGCGCCTGGTTCACGACTAGGGGATGCCGCGTCCCTGACGGTCGATGACGCCTGAGGTGGAATCGGAGGGGGAGGAACGGCTCCGATCGCATCAGGCCGGAATCATGGACCGCGGGGACGAACGCGGTCGGCGGCGCGCTGGGGGGACATGCGAGGGAAGGCGGAGCGTCGTAGTCCATCATGTCAGGCCATGGAAGCGGACCCTCGACGCGGATATGACAAAGCCCTCGGAATCGCAGTGATTCCAAGGGCTCACGGGTGACCCCGGCCGGATTCGAACCGGCGACCAACAGATTAGAAGTCAGTTGCTCTATCCAACTGAGCTACGGGGCCGTGACAACGACATCCGATTCTATCAGCGTGCACGGTCATGGCGTCCTCCGTGTGCTTCCCGTCTTGCGTGCACGCCCGCTTCGGTGGGTGGGATTCGCGGGCGGACGATGAACGCGTCCATGCCGGTCGGCTAAGGTGGACATCCGGACCGAGGCGGCGGACGCTTCGCGCGGCCGGGAGCATCCCGGAGACGATGGATGGGGGACGTATGGCGTTGGATTCGAGGATGGTCTCACGGCTGCGGGGGCAGGCCCAGAAGCTGGAGCCCGTCATCTGGATCGGGAGGCGCGGGGTGACGGATGCCGCGGCCGACCAGGTCTCGCAGTCGCTGGACGACCATGAGCTCGTCAAAGGCGTGGTGCAGGACGCAGCTCCCGACGACGCGAAGGGAACCGCCGAGCAGCTGGCGGAGCGGCTGGGAGCCGAGGTCGTGCAGGTGATCGGCCGGCGCTTCGTCCTCTACCGCCGTTCCGAGAAGGTCGAGAAGCGGAGGTCCGAGAAGAAGGAAAGGGACGGGAAGGCCGCGGGATCGGCCGGACGCGCGTCGGCGCGCTGAACGTTCCGCGCGCGAGAAGCCCGCTCAGCGCGTCCCTTGGGGGATGCCCTCCGAGAGGATCCGCAGGATGCGCGGAATGATCGACTCGATGGTGAGACCGTATCGCGCGCGCAGCTCATCCATCGGAACCCGGTCGGCGTATTCGGCGTCGGCGCCCAGACAGATGACCCGGGGCGAGGACGGCCTCCCGGAACCTGTTTTTCTGGATTCCGCACTCCCGGATTCCGTATCCTTGAGCCCTGCGGCGTAGTACGCGGCTATCCTCTGTCCCCAGCCGCCGTCACGCTGACCGTCCTCCAGGGTGACGATGAGCCGGTGGTTCGCTCCGAGACGTGCAAGCGCGGCCTCGTCGAGCAGGGAGCATTGCCGGGGATCGACGACGGTCGCCTGGAGCCGGTCGTCGGTGGCATGTCCCAGGGCGTCCGCGCAGCTCTCGGCGAGGGGAAGCATCGTGCCCAGACCGATCAGGGCGACGTCACGGCCGCGCCTGTCGATCCGGTACCGCAGGAAGGGATTGGACTGCGCCGCATCGTGGCCGTGGACGCCCGGGACGGGGTTCGGGATGAGAGGCCCCGGGGCTTCGGACGATGCCTCCGCCCCAGTCGCTGACAGAGCATCGGCGACCGCGACGGTCCCCGACCTGCGGGCCCGGTCCCTGTCGGCGGCGAGCACGTCGTCCCCGGGGATCCGTATGGCCACCGGCCCGTGGTCGCGCGAGCGCGTGGACCAGTCGAGCATATCGAGCAGGTCGCCGCCGGACGTGGGGGCCAGATAGGTCAGTCCCGGGATGGATGCGAGCATGGGGATGTCGAAGATCCCCGAATGCGTGTGGTCGGTGGAGGAGAAGCCGGCGGCGAACACGAGCAGCGTCACCGGCAGTCCGTTGAGGGCCAGCTCCTCGTGGATTTCGTCATAGGCCCTCTGGAAGAAGGTGGAGCTGGTGGCGAGCACGGGGGTGGCTCCGGCGCGGGCCAGACCTGCCGCGAAGGCCGCCGCGTGGTCCTCGGCGATGCCCGTGTCCACGTAGTGGCGGCCGGCGCGGACGCGGAATTCGGGCGTGATGCCGTTCGATCCCGGAGTGGCGGGGGAGATGACGACCAGTCCCGGCTCGTCCGGGAAACGCCGTCCCAGAGCTTCCATCGCCATTCTGCCGTACACCTTGCGGGCCTTCAGCGGGGCGTCGGCGGCCGACAGCGGGTTCTGCCAGTGGTTGGACTCGTGACGTCCCGGCAGCACCCCGGCCGCGGCGTCCTCCTCGTCCAGCCCCAGCCCCTTGGTCGTATGGATATGCAGCACCAGCGGATGATCGACGTCGCGCACCTCTTCGAGCACCGGCACGAGCTCGTCCACGTCGTTGCCATGCTCCAGATACCGGTAGTCCATCCCCAGGGCCCTGAAGGGATTCGGACCCTCGCGGCCGCCCGATTCCCGCAGCCGCGCCAGCGACGCGTACAGCCCGCCGTGGTTCTCGGCGATCGACATCTCGTTGTCGTTGACGATGACGATGAGGTTGCCGCCCAGCTCGGCCGCGTCGCTCATCCCCTCCAACGCCACCGAGGAGCTCAGCGCCCCGTCGCCGATGACGGCGATGACGTCGCCGCTACCGGGGCCGCCGGCCGGTATCGCCCCCATGTCCCGCGCCCTGGCCATGCCGCATGCCAGGGACACCGAAGTGCCCGTGTGGCCGAGGGCGAACAGGTCGTGGGGACTCTCCCCGGGGTTCGTGAAGCCCGTGACCGACCCGGCGAGCGCGGGGTCGAGGAAGGCGGGAGCGCGGCCTGTGAGCATCTTGTGCGTGTAGCTCTGATGGGACACGTCGAAGATGATGGCGTCGCGCGGGGAGTCGAACACGCGGTGGAGCGCGACGGTGAGCTCCACCACCGCGAGATTGGATCCGATATGGCCGCCATGCCGCTTGCCGTAGTCCACCAGCGTCCGGCGGATGTCGGCGCACAGGGGCGCGAGCTGCGAGGCGTCGAGGGCCTTGACGTCGGCGGGGGATCCGATGCGTCCCGCAAGTCCCTCATCCGCATGCATATGGCCCATCCCTTCGACGTCGTTCCGGGCGCATTGTACGTGAGCGGTCCGGTCCGCCCGCCCGTCATCCCCGGACGTCCCCAACATCTCCCAATACGCCGTCACCCGTTCCCGTCGGCGGTCGTCGCCGCGCCATCCGTTTTCCCTTCCGCTGCGTACAGTGGGAGGGGTTCGACGATGGAGGTTCGTATGACGGAGGAAACAGCCTCGGAGCGACAGCCCGAGGTCGCTGTGATCATGGGGTCTGCCAGCGACTGGGAGACCATGAAGCACGCCTGCGACGCCCTCGACAGGTTCGGGGTGCCGTATGTCAAGCGGGTGGTGTCCGCGCATAGGACGCCCGACCTGATGGCCGATTTCGCGAAGGGGGCGCGCGGCCGCGGCCTCAAGGTCATCATCGCGGGGGCCGGCGGAGCCGCCCATCTTCCCGGCATGGTCGCCGCCCAGACGACGCTTCCCGTCATCGGCGTCCCCGTGCGCTCGCATGCGCTCTCCGGATGGGATTCACTGCTGTCCATCGTCCAGATGCCCGGAGGGATTCCCGTCGCGACGACGGCCGTGGGCAACTCGGGCGCCACCAACGCCGCTCTTCTCGCCGTGAGCATCCTGTCCATCACGGATGCCGGTCTGGCGGCGAAGCTCGAGGACTACCGCAGCACCATGAGGGATGAGGTGGAGCGCTCCAATGCCCAGCTTGTCTGAGGAGACGAACGGACGCGTCGACCATCTGCTTCCCGGAGCGACGATCGGCATCGTCGGCGGCGGGCAGCTGGGACGGATGATGGCCCTGTCGGCCCGCTATCACGGTCTGCGCGTCGGCGTGCTCGACCCGACCCCGGACTGCCCGGCGGCCCAGGTGGCCGACTTCCAGGTGACCGCGGACTACGCCGACAGGGCTGCCATCCGCGAGCTGGCGGAACGCAGCGACGTGCTCACCTACGAGTTCGAGAACGTCGACGCCGACGCGTTGGACATGGTCCGCGACGTCGTCGCCATCCCTCAGGGCACCGATCTGCTTCGGGTGACGCAGGACCGCGTCAACGAGAAGCGCTTCATCAACGAGCACGGGACCGCGACGGCTCCCTGGCGGGCCGTGGACGACCTCGACGGGCTTCATGGCGCCATCGCGGAGATCGGCTATCCGGCGGTCCTCAAGACGCGGCGCGGCGGCTATGACGGTCATGGCCAGGAGGTGCTGCGCGGCCCGGAGGACCTGAAGGCCGTGGAGGAGTCCCTCACGCCCGACGACCCTCTGCCGCCGTCCATCCTCGAGGGCTTCGTGGACTTCGCCTTCGAGGCGTCGATCCTCGTCACCGGCAACGGACGCGACTTCGTCACCTTCCCCATCGTGCGCAACGAGCACCGGCACAACATCCTCCATCTGACGATCGCTCCGGCGCAGGTGAGCGCCGAGGTGGAACGCGAGGCCCACGAGCTGGCCCTGCGCCTGGCGAAGGGCTTCGAGCTCGCCGGCACCCTCGCCATCGAACTGTTCATCACCCGCGACGACAGGGTCATCGTCAACGAGCTGGCCCCGCGCCCGCACAACTCCGGCCACTACACCATCGAGGCCTGCTCCATCGACCAGTTCGACGCGCATGTGCGCGGCATCGCCGGCTGGCCTCTGCCGAAGCCCCGTCTGCTGTCGCCCGCGGTGATGGTCAACGTCCTCGGCCAGCACGTCGAACCGACCCGGGCCCTTCTCCCCGCGCATCCCGAATGGAACGTCCACGACTACGGCAAGGCCGAGATCAGGCACGACCGCAAGATGGGCCACATCACGGTGCTCACCGACGACACCGCCCGCACGGTGGACGACCTCGAGGCCACCGGCTGCTGGGACGATCTGCGGGACGAGTGAGGGCGGGCATGGATCCCTTGGATGCGGAGGGCACGGCGCTCGAGCGGAGCGGCGGACAGGCCAACCGGCGGACCTGGCAGAAGAAGGCCGTCCTCGACGCGCTGACGACCTGTGCGGACTTCGTCTCGGCCCAGAGGCTTCACCGGATGATGGAGGACGAGGGCACGGCCATCGGGCTGTCCACCGTGTACCGACAGCTCAACGCCCTCGCGGATTCGGGCAGGGCCGACACCATCAGGCTTGATGGACGGCAGATGTTCCGCATCTGCAACGACGACGACCATCATCACCATCTCGTCTGTGAACGCTGCGGACGGACCGTGGAGATCGAGCCGCCTGACGAGGAGTGGGTGAGGGCCGTGGCCGGCCGCTACGGATTCACCGCCACATCCCATACCGTCGAGGTCTTCGGTCTGTGCCCGGCCTGTGCGCGTATCGTGTCGACGGCCTCGGCATGAGTCTGAGAAGGCGTGAAGGTCCTTTTCCTGGGATGTATGCGTCCGCGATGGCCAGGGCCAGCGCGCCAAGTCTCATCGGGTCCGAGATGCAGATGCTCAGAGGCTCCGGGCGCGGATGGAACTTGAGTTTGAAGGCGTAGAGGGACCGGAATCCATAGACGGGTTCGAGAAGCCTGGTCGCCGTGCGGAGAAGCAGTCCCCAGGCGCGGGATTCGTCATGCCCGGGGTCGTCGGGGCATGCCAGCGGCGCGGCCGACAGACTCATGAATTCGACGGCCGTCTTCCGTGACCTGATCTCGTCGCGAAGACGCTCCGCCATTCTCGCGATGAGGAACTCCATGGTTCCGTTGGGGGCGTCGGAGCGGTGGCGCATGAGATCCAGCGTCCAGCCCCGGACCTGGCCGCGCAGATAGGTGGGCAGCCAGCTCGTAACCGCAAGAACCCGCCCCGAGGCGTCAATGGCGAGGAGCAGACGGACCCGCCGGTCGCGTAGCTCGGGGATTCCACCGAGCGTGAACCGCATCTCGGGCAGGGGCTTGGATGTGCTCCATTGGCGGGATATCTCCACGATCTGCCGTCGGACGTCCTCGCCGGCCTCTTCGAAGGTGGTGAGGACATCCGTCACTCCCAGGCGCGAGGCCTTGTTGATCGCGGTGCGGACGTCCTGCCAGTGACGTCCCCGCGTCTGCCACGTCGAAGGATCGAGAACCATATCGCTTCCTACTCGGATCGGCAGGCACCCCATGTCGGACAGGAGGCGTCGGTCGTCGTCATGGACTGCATAGAACGCCGCCGTCCATGAATGCCAGGCGCAGAAGTCCAGGAAGTCCTTCAGGGCCTCCCGTCTGTCATCGGGGTCGCCGACGGGTCCGGCGACGGCGAGGGCCACCCCGTGCAGGACCCGATAGGCGGTCGTCGAGCGTCCGCTCGGTGAGACGTGGTATCTGTTGCCGTCCCAGGTGGTCATGAAGCCCAGAGAGCTTCCTCCCTCGAGTACACAGGAATCCGCCGATTCCCTGTCCGTCTCGCCGGGGTCCGGGACGTCATGCAGAACGGTGATGCAGGATGCCAGGATGGCGATTCGAGCGGAAATCCAGGCCGCCGTCATGACGAGCGACGAAGCCGTCGTCAGCGGGTGCAGCGTCATCGCCCCGGTAGCGACGGGAAGGGAGACGGGCAGCAGGTCGTCGACGATGAAGCGCAGCAGAACCGGTCCGTCGGGATTCGGACGGAAAAGCGACGGGAAGAGCAGGGCATAGGCGGTGAAACCGAGGACGGAGGCTGCGAGCGTCGCGGCAAGAATGAGGAGAACGACTCTCCTTCCGCAGGGATGCCCCCTGATTGGGAAGCTGCGACGGTGGGCTATGATGGCAATCGCCAGGGCGAGCGGCACAAGAGCCGCATAGGGGAAGGAAACGGACGGCGGTGACTCCGTCCCCGCCAAGGCGAACCCCATGACGGTCCCCCCCGATATCGCCAGGTTGGTCGCGACGCACCCGAGGGCCGCCAGACGACGGCCCCTGTTCAGCCCCCACGCGATGGTCGCGAGGATGGCGAGAGAGAGAAGAGAGCGAGTCCACATTTCCGTGGCCCGCAGACGACTCATGCCCAGGACGACCAGACAGCTCGTCGGCATGTCGTTCGACAGGCATTTGCTCGGGACACCGTCCTGTTGGTCGATGGCGAGCATCAGGCCGAGCCGGGTAAGCGCGCCGGAATGGGTTCTGGATGCGACGGCCACCAGCGGGCCGACGGCGAAGGCGAGCTGGGCGGAGGCTAGGAGATGCCGAATCTCGGTATCCGTGGCGTGGAATGCGCGAAGACCCCGCCAAGGCGTGGAATGCCAACTGCCGCAGCATTGGCCCGCGATCGCCGCCGTGAGAAGGCAGTAGTCCCCCGGACCGCCGCCGAACAGCAGAATCGAGGCGATGCCGGCGTACATGGCAATCACTATTCGTCGACGCAACGCGGGTGCGAAGGTCGGGGCCGCCGCCATAAGCGACGTCACCGCGGGAAGCAGGGGCGAAAGCAGCGTAGCGGAGTCCGCGGGCAGCCATCGCCCGTCAGGTGTGTGCGGGAGGACCAGGGCGTCCACGACAAGACCGGTCAGAACCGCCGTGACGAGCCCCGTCAGCATCACGGCGGCCGTTCGTCGGGATCCAAGCCGTCCCTCGACCAGGGAGAGAAGAGGGATCAGGACCGCGGTCAGGGCGAGAAGGGAGATCGGACCGTTGACCACCACCGCGGATGACAGCAGATGCCGGAGGATGGACGGCAGGGGAACGCCTGACGATTCGTGGATGTACGCGGGGGTCCCCAGGCGTCTCCACGGCGTCCGCATCCCAACGCCGGATGCACCGAGGGCCCAGGTCCAGGGCATGCGGAACCGCGGATGGGTCAGGGAGATGAGATCGTGGGCCAGACTCGTCGTCAGAACGACGGTCGTCACCGCCGTGGTCACCGGACGTCTGCGGATCCGCGCGATCGGCAGACGTCCGGCGTCGTCCGATCCTCCATGGAAACCGCGCTGCCGCAGGGGGATCCCGCGCTGCGTTCCGGCGTCGTCTGATGCGAAGTCGCTCATGATGCATCCTCCGTCATTATTGTCGCGTGCGCGCTGCCTCCCGGTCGAGGGTCCGAATGCGGAGGATGCGCCGCTTCCGCCGCGATGCCCTCAGAGAGACCGGTGAGTCGGCAGAAAGCCGCGATTCCGGGTCCCAGCGCGGCTCTCACCGTATGCCAGTCATGTCCCGAACCTTCGATGACGTCGACGGTCACCCGCATCCCCGCCTTCCGTGCGGCGCCGGCGAGGATGCTCTGGTCGTGGAGCGCGTCGACGTCCTGCGACCCTGCCGAGATGAACAGGCTCTGCGTGGAGGGCGATGCGGCGGCGATGATTCGCAGCGGCACATGTCTGTCGTACAGAGCGGTGCTGCCGTGGAAGAAGCGGATGATGACGTCGCGTGACCCCTCCGCTGGCTCGAGTTCCGAGGAGACGGCGAGGATGGAACCGAATATGCGGGGACACGCCGGTCCCAGCTGCATGCTGCAGGTGGCGCCTTGCGAGAACCCGCCGATAAGCCAGTCCCGCGCGGATCCGGAGACGGGGAGGTTCGCGCGGATCCATGCGATGACATCCCTGGTCAGATAGGTCTGTGCGGCTCCGTACGCCTGCGTGTCGGCGCAGAGCGAGTTGTGCAGCGCGGATCCGTTCTGGTCCGGGGACACGACGATGGGGGCGAGTCCCTCATGACGTCGGGCGAACGAGTCCATGATGGCGGCGATGCGGCTGGCGGCGAAGAAACGCGTCGGGCTACCGGGCTGTCCCGACAGCATCACCATCACCGGAAGGTCGGGAGGCTCGGCGGACAGCGCGGCGGGCGGAAGATAGACCACAGCGTCCCGGGCGGCGAATCCCGATATGCCCGCTGGTATGGAGACGGACCTGACCTCCCCGGAGGACGGCATCGACGGCAACGTCCCCAGACGTGACATGCGCGTCCATTCCTTGATTCCCAGCGTCGCCCGGCGCATCTCGGACGACTTGAGCCGCGGGTAGGGGTCCGTTCCCAGAAGCGATCCCAGGGTCGGATACTCCCCGTAGACCACGTCGACGCACATGGCCGCGGACACGACTGTCAGAGGTACGAGAACGGCTGACACGACCCGTGCCGCACCGCGTCCGCTGACCGTCACGACGGCGAGAAGGGACATGATGCCGATTCCGCCGGCCACGGTGACCAGGGCCATGCGGTCCATGCGGACGCCGAAGACCCGGAGGACATCCGACAGGATCCAGACGGCGAAACCGCCGGCCATCGTTCCGAGAACCCCTGCCGAGGGTGCCGTGAGAAGAGCTCCGGCGCGGGCGTGATTCTCTCCCCAGGAGAGCAGTGCCAGCGCCGCCAGCCCCAGGGCGAGCAGCGAACAGGCGGCGATGGGGACCCATCCTGAGATCAGTGACACGTCTTCGAGGTCGAGCCATCGCACAGCCATGACCATGCATCCCCCCCCTCGCCCACCGAGACCGGATGGGAAACCGCCCGGACCAAGCCCAACATCCTCCTCGGGGATGGGACCGAACCCCCCCCATGGAGGCCCATGCGTTCCGGCGGATCATATGGGGGTTGCTGAGCCGGGCCGTCGCGGGAGGACTTTCGACGCCCCGACGAACGGGTGTAACGAGGCCCATGGACGACGACGAAACCCACGAATAGATCCGGATCCCCGAAGGCGAGCCCCCGCCAGACCTGGCCCCTCTACACCTCCCCGAG
>CALEGL010000012.1 GCA_937876495.1 uncultured Bifidobacterium sp. | reverse complement strand
GGGCAGGGGAGGGTGGAATGAACGCGATGAGGTGGGAAGGGGGGGGTCGGGGGGGGGGCGCGGTGGCGGGTGAGGATGTCCGCGGGCTGGTTGGGCGCGGCGAGAAGGAGGCCGAGAAGCAGATGGTCGGTGGAGACATAGTCGTCCCCCATTCGGCTCATCTCGTTCTGGGCGTCGGCGAGCGCGGTCGACAGCTGCCGGCTGGCGGACGGCTGCGACGTGGTCGACCCGCTGGCGCTGGGCAGCGCGACGAGCGCGTTGCGCACCGCGGTCCCGATGGCCTTGAGGTCGCCGCCCGCGGCCTGGATGAGACCCGGCACGACCCCCTTCTCCTGACGCAGCAGCGCGTCCATGAGATGGAGCGTACCGACCTGCGCGTTCCCGGCGGCCGCGGCGCTCTGGATGGCGTCGCCTATGGCCTGCTGGGCTCCGTTCGTCAGCTTCTCTTGTTCCATGACTCCTCCGTTTGTCCTACCTGTCCTGCATTCCGGAGCCATGGGACATCCGACGACGATGCCGGCGCCCCATGGCATATGGGTTCCGTCATGCTCAACAGGAGGTCGGGAGGGTGTATTCCCGAAACTTGAGCGTCATGGACTCAAGTTTCGTCGTCAGGACGATGAACGCCAATGAAACCGGCATCGACCGGGCCCATCAGTCTCCGGAAACCGGCCTCATCCGAGAGAACCGGACCGCCCGTCAGCCGCGGACGACCACGTTGCGCAGGCTGCCGATCCCTTCGACATGGACGACGGCCTCGTCGCCCGGGTCGAGATGGCCCGAGGCGTTCGGCGTGCCCGTCATGATGACGTCTCCGGGCAGCAGGGTGGCGAAGCTGGGGATCCCGGCGACGTGGTGGGGGATGCCAGGGATGCGTGTCGCCGGCGTGCCGGATGCCGCCGGAACTGCCTTTCCGTTGAGGGTGAAGGAGATGTGCGCATCCTTCCAATCGAGGCCCGTCTCAATCCACGGACCCAGCGGGCAGGCGGTGTCGAAGCCCTTGGCGCGGGTCCATGTGGGGTCGGAGCCCTGCAGGTCGCGCAGAGTCACGTCGTTGACGCAGGTGAAGCCGAGCACGTGGTCCATCGCATGCGCGACGTCGACGTTCTTCGTGACCGTGCCGATGACGACGGCGACCTCAGGCTCGAAGTTCATGTCATGCGAGAACGACGGCAGGACGATGGGGTCGTCGGGGCCGATGACGGAGGTACTCGGCTTGGAGAAGATGACCATCTCGGCGGGGGCGTGCTCCACGTCCGACTGCCCCTTGTCGTGCATGTAGCGGGCATGGGCCTCGTAGTTCTTGGCCAGCCCATAGACCTTCGACGGCAGCACGGGGGCGAGCAGGCGGATGCCGTCGGAGTCGAGCGCATAGCGCTTGCCGGTCGGCGAGACGGGCCGCGGGCCGAGCGGGTATCCGTCGAGCTCGACGAGGTAGTCCTTCCCGTCGGAGCCGTCCTTCTGCACGAAGGCGTAGTGGGGGGTGTCGTCCTTGCTGAAGCGTGCGATTCTCATACGTCACAGCCTAATGCCCCGCCGTCCGCGCGGGTGACGACGGAACACGCGGCCATCCCGGTTCCAGGCCATCGCCTCGGCCAGGCACGAACGGCCGACGTCCTCTTTCAGGCGTCCGGAAGGACGCGGAAGCCCCGCGAACCCTTCACCGGCGAGTGCTTCACTGCGGGAATCGGCTGCGCCGCGACCGAATCCACATGACCCCAGCGCGGTCCCTGGGCCAGCAGGACCCTCAGCTCCGCGAGCGCGTCCGAGGACCCCTGCGCCTCGACCTCCACCGAGCCGTCCCGTCTGTTGCGCACCCATCCGGTGAGAGCAAGCCGTCGGGACGCCGTCACCACGAAGTAGCGGTAGCCGACGCCCTGCACCAGACCGTCCACCAGGAAGCGCATCCGCAGAACGGACCCTTCGCCGCCCTGCGAGGCGCGGCGGCCGTGTCCCGTGGGCATCGACGGCCTCAGACGAAGGCCCGCGGGCCGAAGATCGCCGTGCCCACGCGCACGATGGTCGACCCCTCCCCGATGGCGAGGTCCATGTCGTGGGTCATGCCCATCGACAGCTCACGACAGTCCGCCGTCCCGGGCACCCCGGAGGCGAGCACGGCGTCACGGCTTTCGCGCAGATGGGCGAAGCATCGGCGTATCTCCGCGGCGTCATCGACATGCGAGCCGATGGTCATCATCCCCCGCAGCCTCAGGGACGGCAGGGTCGCGATGCGTTCGGCGAGCTCGACGGCCAGGTCGGGCTCGCAACCGGATTTCGCGGCCTCCCCCGACTCGTTGACCTCAAGCAGCACGCCGACCTCCACGCCCCGCGCCACGGCGCGACGCGAGATGCGCTCCGCGAGCTCATAGGAGCCGACGGATTCGATGACGTCGACGACGGGAAGGATCTTGCCGATCTTGTTGGACTGGAGCTGTCCGATGAGATGGAAGGGGACGGTCCCTGTCATCGCGGCCGTCCCGGCGCTCGCCGCGTCACCATCCCCGGCGCCGCCGACCGAGGGCGCGGCGCCCAGATGCAGGCCGCGATCCGCGCATAGCCGGCTCAGTCCCTCGGCCTTGGCGACGACCTCCTGCGGCCGGTTCTCCCCGATCATGCGCACGCCCGCATCGATGGCGGTCATGATCTCGGCCACGTCGCGCGTCTTCGTCGCCGCAAGCAGCCGGACGGATCCCACGGCTCTCCCGGCCTTCTCCTCGGCCCGGGCGATCCCGTCCAGCACCCGATGCACCCCGTCGACGATCTGCAGGCGCCGCGTCTCGTCAATCGACTCGTTCGCCAGATCCTTGTGATGCATGTAGGCGGTCATTCCATCCTCGCTTTCCGGCCCCGGCGCAGGGCCGATCCTCCGCGACCCATGGTAGCCGCGGACGTCGCCGACGGGCCGTCCGGAAACGACCGAAGCGAACGCCGGCGGACGCGGGGAGCCCGCGCGGGCCGGACGGCCGTGAAGCGCGATCCGACCAAGCAGGGCGGCGAGGCGAACACTGCGACTCGGAAACGCGGATCCGCCGCCGGTATCGTGCCCCATACCGCCCCGGCTTCCCCGGCGTCTCCACCAGCGTCTCCAGCGTCTAGAGACGTCGGAGAAAACCGATGGCATCCGTCGGAAGCCTCCGGTCGGAGACGTCACGGCGCAAACCGTTCCAGGAGAACAACCGCAGCGCCTCGTCGGGGGACAAGGGGACGGGCCCCGTGGAATCCCCCGCTTCACGTTCGCGGGGATCCTTTCCGCCTCTCCGACCCCCGACGGGCCCATCCGCCGGCACGCGAATCCCCAGCAGCCAGGCGCAGTAGCCGATGACCTGCTCGGGGCGCACGCCGGCCGCACGGATCGCCCCCATGTCCAGGGATCTTTCGCGTTTGGCCAGACGGCGACCGGCGGCCCCATCCAGCAGTGGCAGATGGGCATATCGGGGAGTCCACCGCGAGACGGCGACGCCGTGGACTCCCCGCCCCCGCCGCACGTCCGATGGGGACGACGCCGATGAAGGCTCCCTCGAGGCGAGCACTCCCGATGCACCACGCTTCGTCCGGGCCCTCGCGAAACCGGCCGCCCTCAGAGATCCGCGCACGTAGGTCTGCAAAGCCGCCGACCGCAGGAGATCCCTTCCCCGCACCACGTCGTCCACGCCCATGTCGAGGTCATCGACGACGACCGCAAGCTGATAGGAGACCACTCCGTCCGCGCGCCGCATCACCGCGTCACCCAGGTCGCGCGACAACAGGAAGCGCCGACGTCCGAACACCTCGTCGTCCACGACGACCGAATCCCCAGGGTCACCGGGCAAGGTCATGGCCAGACGCAGGGAATGCCGCTCACCGTCGCGCATCCGCCGGACGACGAGATCCGGATCCCCCTCCCCCAGACGTCGACAGGTCCCCGGGTAGATGACGAATCCGTCACCCTCCTGGGGGGCCGTGGCCGCGCGGATGTCGCCGCGCGAGCAGAAGCACGGATAGACCGCGGATGCGAGCGCGACCCCATGAGGCGCCGGCAGCGATTCCAGGGACCGCAGGGCCTCGACGTAGCGACCGGCGCGAGCGGACTGGTAGACGGGATCGCCGTCCCAGCCCAGCCCCAGCCAATGCAGGTCGTCCATCACCAGGCGGTCGCCATCGGGGATGGCACGGGCCCGGTCGAGGTCCTCGATCCGCAGCAGCAGCCGCCCTCCCCTGCTTCGGGCGGACAGCCAGGCAGCCAGCATGGCCATGACGTTGCCCGGATGCATCCGCCCGCTGGGGGTCGGCGCCAGACGCCCCGTCATCGAAGCCGCCCTCGACTCCGCCGGAACGACCCGCACCGGGAAACCCCTGATAGGGGATTCACGGCACGCGCGCGATCATCCCTCACGAGACCCAGAGCTCGTCGTCCAGCGGCCACTCGTTGGGGATGCAGCCGCGCAGGCTCATGGACTGCTCCTGCATCAGAGGCGCCCGCGCCCCGGAGGCCGAGCACGTGGTCTCGTTGTCCCTGTGCCCCAGACGATGACCGACCTCGTGGTTGATCACCATCGTGCGGTATCGGGACAGCGTGCCACCGGCCTTCAGCCAGGTGGACACCCCCGAGTCCCAGCGGCTGAGGTTGATGATGACGGAGTCGCCCACACGGCAGCTGTAGTCGGACGAGCAGTACGAGGAGAAGGACTTCATCGCGGTGGGGGCGGCGAGGTAGATCGTCATGGCGCATCCGGAGGAGGCCTGGGAGAAGGTGACGCCGGCCCGCGCCCATCCACGGGTGTCGTTGAGGGTGCGGAAGACCGTGTCGGAGAACTGCGACGTGTCGCCCACATCGCCCCGGGTGGCGATGCAGTAGACGTAATGGTGCAGCTCCCTGCCGCTGGCCTTCGCCGTGGCCGCCGCTTTCGCCGCCAGCTCGGTTTTCTGGGTTGCGGTAAGCGCCGTTGCGGAGGACGAGGCGGACGAGGGCGGGGAGGACGCGGAGGATGAAGAGGAGGACGATGACGGCGACGACGAGGCCGAGGACGAATGCGTCGACACACCGGTTGAAGGCGATGCGGACGATGCCATGACCCGATTCCGCACGACCGCCGCCACGGACACGGCGGCCAGCAGCGCGATCACGGCCAGCACGGCCAGCATTGCGGAGACCAGGCCCGGACGGCGTCGATCCCGCAGCCAGGCGGCCAGACGGCCGCGCCTCGGTGCGCGTCCTGCCATGGGCACCCCTTTCGATGACGTTGACTTCATCCCACACTAGCGTCCGACGCACGGTGGCGATGCCGTCCCATGCAAGTCGGCGGACTCGGCGACACGCCGCCATCCCCAGGCTTGCATGGGACGGGTCGGGGAGTATAGTGTCTCTTCGGCTTGAGAAAAGGCCATGCCCCTTTAGCTCAGTTGGTTAGAGCAGCTGACTCTTAATCAGCGTGTCCAGGGTTCGAATCCCTGAGGGGGCACCGGAGGAAGGCGCAGATCGTAGGATTCGCGCCTTCTCCATATGAGCGTCCGCCTCCGCCAGGCACCCCGTCGTCACGTCCGCGGGCATCCATGGATTTCGTCCGTCGCCTCCGACCCTTCGGGAGCCTCGAACATACGGCGTCATCTGAGTTCAGCGAACATTCAGAGTCCTCCAAGCGTTCACGGGTGATATTCCCACGACCTTGGCAGGTGGGATAACATCTCGCGTCATTCACCGTCACTACGCTTGTTTATGGATGTCCGTCGACTCGGAATCCACCGCCAGCCGCCAGATCAAGGGAGAGACGTCGTGAAGTCGCCATTCGGTCCGCAATCCGTTCTTCGCACACCGAAAGGCAGGAAATGGCTGATCGCCTCGGTGGCCGTGCTCGTGGTCGTCGGGCTCGTCGCGGGTCTGTGGAGCCCCGTGAGCACCGCCGTGGCCGCCAAGCGCGTCGAGCTGCTCAACGACCGCATCGCACGGATCTACACGAGCTCCTATCAGACGAAGGCGCAGAAGGACCTCGTCTCCGACCGCGACTCCAAGACCCATGACGAGGACTCCATCTACACCAGCGAGAACCCCTACGGCACGAGCACCTCCGGCCTGTACGTCTACTTCACCACGAAGCGCGCCGCCAAGGTCACCTACCGCGTCTCCACGACGAACACCGACTACCCCGACTACGCCGCGACCCCCAAGGGTGGCGACTCCTACTCCACGAAGCACGAGTTCCAGGCGGTGGGCCTGGTGCCAGGCGAGACGAACACGGTGACGCTCACCATCACCTACC
This sequence comes from uncultured Bifidobacterium sp., assembly GCA_937876495.1. Taxonomy (GTDB): domain Bacteria; phylum Actinomycetota; class Actinomycetes; order Actinomycetales; family Bifidobacteriaceae; genus Bifidobacterium. The sequence continues at coordinate 3,653 of CALEGL010000012.1, read as the reverse complement.
GCAACGGCGAGAGCATCACCCGCACCATCACCCAGAAGAGCTCCGACAAGCTCGGCCCCGAGGAGAGCAGGCTCACCAGCACGAAGGCGAATTCAGGGCAGAACCTCGGCAACGGTCTGTACGCGATCCTCGGCAACGACAGCGACGAGCAGGACTACCTGTTCTACTACGACACGCACGGCGTGCTGCGCGCGGAGATCCCGATCCTCTACTACCGTGCCCACCGTCTGCTGTTCAACGACGGCCTCATGTACTTCAGCGCGTCCACCCGCTACATCGTGGGGATGAACAGTCTCGGACGCATCGTCAAGTTCCTCTACACCGGCGACAACTACATCCTCCACCACGACTACGCGCTCGACTCCGACGGCAATCTCGTGGTGCTGGCGACGGACACCCGCAGAAAGACCATCCAGGACGCGATCATCAGGATCGACACGACGACGGGCAAGGTCACCCTTCTCGCCGACATGGCGAAGATCTACAAGTCCTATATGAACTCCACAGCCTTCGCCTCGATGAGCGGCAAGGCCACCAGCTCCAGTTCGAATTCGGACACGACGAACGACAAGAGCCGCCACTACAACGCCGACTCCACGCCGACGAAGAAGGACTGGCTGCATCTCAACACCATCCAGCTGCTGCCGGACGGCAGTGCCATCGTCAGCTCCCGCGAGACATCCACGGCCATCAAGCTCGACAACATCGAAAGCGACCCGACCATCGACTACATGATCGGCGAGAAGAGCTTCTGGAAGAACACGGACTACGCGAAGTACCTGCTCACGAAGATCGGCGACAGCTACGGGACCGGCGGCCAGCACACCATCACCTACGACCCGGACTCCAGCCTGCCGGATGGCCAGTACTACCTGTACATGTTCGACAACAACTACGGTCTGAGCAACACCAGACCCGACTACGACTGGAAGGCGCACAACGCGGACATCCAGACGAGCTTCACCAAGGGAACGCATTCGAAGTATCTCAAGTACCTCGTGGACGAGAAGGCTGGCACCTACAAGCTCGTCAAGTCCTTCAACGTGCCATACTCCCCCATCGTCAGCAGCGTGCAGGAGCTGAGCAACGGCACCATACTCGTCGACTCCGGCACGAAGGGGATCATCGGCGTGTACGACACCGACGGCAACCTCATCAGCCAGTGGAAGATGACCGTGATCAAGAACATCATCTACCGCGTGTACCAGTACGACTTCAGCGGCTTCTACTTCGCGTAGGGCACCGATGGCTTCAGCTGAGCCCGGCCGGGGGCGTGGACGCGCCCCCGGCCGGTTCATGTCGCGGAATGCGTTCCGACATCACCGAAAGCGGCGCGATGAGTCCCGCGTGGCGATTCCCCTCGTGCCGGTGATCGTGACCCTTGCCGCCCTTGCCGTCGTATTGTCGGCGACGGCCGTCCGTCCCGCGGTCGCCGCCTCCTTCGGCGTCTCCCGCGTGCCGCTGCTTGTGGCCCACCGAGGCGGGGCCGAGACCGCCGCGGAAGGCTCGTTGCCCAGCTTCCTGGATTCCGCGAAGCAGGGCTTCCCTCTGGAGATGGACCTGCGCACCCTGGCGGACGGCAGGATCGCCATCTCTCATGACGCCACAACCGGGGAATCCACCGAGAACTCCTCGGACACGCATGTGAGCTCTCTGACGGCGTCGCAATGGCGAGGGATGTGCCTGACATGGGACGACACGTGGCGAGGGACCTGGAGCGGTCTGACTGATGGTCTGTGGACGGGTTCCTGGGCTTCAGAGGACTGCTGGCATCCGACCACTCTGGGAAGCGTTCTGGATGCGCTCGACGAGCGAGGCGAGGATCCGACCCTGGTCGTGGAGAACAAGCAGGACGAAGTCACCCTCACCCGGTTGGAGCGCATCCTCTCGACACGGGGACTCAAAGGCCGCACGCTGATCGAATCGCTGGACTTCGGCGAGATCGCCGCCGCCGAGAAAAGCGGATTTCGCACGATGTACGTCATGCACAAGGGTGAGAAGGTGGATGTGGATTCGATCGCCAAGGCGGGAACCGACGTCCTGGCGGTGAGTTCGTTCTATCCGACGTCGCTGCTCGCGCGCACCCGGAAGGCGGGGGTCTCGTTGTGGGTCTGGACGGTGGACCGCCCGTTCATGGCGCTGCGGTGGGCGCGGACGGGCGTCGACGGCATCATCACCGACCATCCGCGGGCGATGCGCATGATGCTGGCCATCGACTTCGCCGAACTGCACCATGCCGGCTGGGATCTTCTTCCCCTTGACGCCCTGAGTCTGCAGGCCGAGCCGACGATCACGCGGGCAACGGGGAGAAAACGAGCGTCCCCCGCGCGCCTGATGGCGAACGGGGGACGCTAGAAATCCGGGAAGGCGCCGCAGCGGCGGCTCTCCGGACCCGACCCGTCGTCGGAAGCCGAGGGCTTCGGACGACGGGAACGGAATGGCTACTCGGCGACGACCCTGATGGTGAAGGAGGCCGACACCTCGGGATGGAGGGCCACGGTGGCGGGGAACTCGCCGGTGGTCTTGATGGGGTCGACCTTGATGGACTTCGGGTCGACGGGGGCGCGATCGGCAAGGGACGCCGCGATGGCGTCAGCGGAGACGCCTCCGAACAGCTTGCCGGATTCGGAGACCTTGGCCGCGATCTCGACGGTGACGCCGTCGATGGCGGTTTTGGCGGCGAGAGCGTCCTGGCGGGTGGCGATCGTCCTGGCGAGACGGGCGCGACGCATCGCCTCGATCTGCGCGGCGGCCCCCTTCGTCCACCGGAAGGCAAGGCCCTGCGGGATGAGGTAGTTGCGGGCGTAGCCCGGACGAACCTCGACGACGTCCCCGGAGTGTCCGAGATTGGCGACGGTCTTGGTGAGAATCACCTTGGTTTCAGCCATGTCCTGTTCCTTCCTCGCGACTCAGCGGCCCGACGTGGCGTAGGGCAGCAGAGCCATCTCTCGGGCGTTCTTGACGGCCCTGGAGATCTCGCGCTGCTCCTGGATGGTGACGCCCGTGATGCGGCGGGAGCGGATCTTTCCGCGCTCGGAGACGAACTTGCGCAGCAGCGCGACGTCCTTGTAGTCGATTTCGGTGATCTTCGCCGCCTTCAGCGGGTTCGGCTTCTTCTTGAAGGGCTTGACCGGAGGCTGTGGCCTTTTGCGTGACATGGGAATTCTCCTTAGTGAGAACCGTGTGAATGATGAATGGCTGTGTTGTGCTGTATGACTTCGCGCGAAACGGGGAGGCGCTGAGGGTCCGGATCAGAACTCGGGGTCGTCGCCGGAGCCGCCGAACTCGGAACCCGAACCGAAGGACGAGAACGAGTCGTCGGAGGAGCCGGACGAGGCCCAGGGATCGCTCGCCTGGGCGGCCGGCGCCGCCTGCGAGGGGCCCGCGGCCGCGGGCCGGGAGGCGTATCCGGCGCCACCCTGGTATCCGCCGTTGCCGCCTGCTGGCGAGAAGCCGCCGGAGCGGCCCGATCCGGCGAAGCCGGAGCCGGAGGACTGCCGGGTCACCTGGGCGGTGGCATAGCGCAACGACGGGCCGATCTCGTCGACCGTCAGCTCCACGACCGTGCGGTTCGACCCGTCCTTGGCCTGATAGGAGCGCTGGCTGAGCCGCCCCTGGACGATGACGCGCGTCCCCTTGGACAGGCTCTGGGC
>CALEGL010000011.1 GCA_937876495.1 uncultured Bifidobacterium sp. | reverse complement strand
AGCGGCGCCGGCGGCGTCGCGGAGCGTGGTTTGGGCCGGCCCTTGGGCCGGTCCGTCCATGGGAATGAAGAAGGGCCCGGATCCCTGGGGGATTCGGGCCCTTGCCAGCCTTCGCATTCCGGAATCGGCCGGCAGCTCAGCTATGGCAGGAGCAGGACCCCGATCCATGGCAGCAGTGATGTCCACTGGTGACGGCCTCCACAGGCCCCGTCGCCGCAGGTTCCTTCGCGGCTTCGCCGTCGGTGGCTGCGCTCTCGGCAGCCACGTCCTTCCGGGCGGGCAGCAGTGGCGCCAGGTCGTCGAGTGCGCGGTCGATGCGCTGCGGGATCTCGGGGTCGAGCACCCGGTCTCCGTCGAAGTCGGCGGAGGTGGCGAACACCGCGGTGGGGGCCGTGTAGGCGTGAAGAAAGACGAAAAGCGGCCTGAGCACATGGTCGATCATGAGCATGTGCCGGGGGCTGCCGCCGGTGGCCATCAGCAGCACGGGCTTGCGGTCGAAGGGCCTCTGCCGGACGATGTCCATGAAATGCTTGAACATCCCCGGATACGATCCGCGGTAGGTCGGGACGGACACGATCAGCAGGTCCGAGTCCTCCACGGCCTCGAAGGCCTTCTCCGTCGCGTCATCGGCGTCGGCGCGGGTCACTGCCGAGGTGAGGCCTGGCCCCAGATGGTAGACGTCCACGCGTGTGACGTCGACGTCGTACCGCCGGCGCAGCGCGGCGACCGCGTAGTCTCCCAGCGTGACCGACGTCGATGGGGTGTTGGGACTGGCTCCGAGCACGACGACCTTCAGTGGTGAATTCACCGTTCCTCCTTGATTGCGGCGCCGGATCCGGCGCCTGTTCGATGTCTATGCGCGATGGCCCGCGTCGGTGGACGCGGATGCGGCCGACGAGGGAGATGCCGCGGATTGTGAGGAGCCTCCGGTCAGTCGTCGGATCTCCGGGGCGACCTTGGTGCCGAGCAGTTCGATGGCCTTGAGATGCTCCTTCTGCGGCACCCCTCCGAAGCCCATCTGCAGCATGATGCGGTCGATGCCGTACAGCCGGCGATAGGCCATGATCTTGTCGATGACCTCCTGGGGGCCGCCGGCCACGATCATGCCGCCGGGTCCCGTCTGCACGTCGAAGGCCTCGCGCGGCAGCGGGAAGGGCTCGCCGCGCTGGTGCCCGTTCTGGCTCATTCCGGCGACGAAATGCGGGTACATGACGTCCCGGGCATGGCGCATATCCGAAGACACGAAGCCGTGCACGCTGGCGCCGATGCGCAGCGCCTCCGGGGGCACGCCGGCGCGTGAGGCGGCCGCGCGGTAGAAGTCCACGAGTCCCGTATGCGCGCCGATGGGTCCGGCGAGGAAGGCGATCATCAGCGGCAGCCCTCGTTGTCCGGCTCCGACGGCGGATGCGGCCGTGCCCCCCACCGCCTGCCATATGGGCAGGCGGCTCTGTATGGCCCGTGGGGCGATGTCGGCGTCGGTCAGGGGAGCGCGGAAGCGTCCCGACCAGGTGACGGGATTGTCGTCGCGGATGCGCAGCAGCAGGTCGAGCTTCTCGGCGAACAGCGCGTCGTAGTCGTGAAGCGAGTATCCGAAAAGAGGGAAGGATTCGATGTAGGAGCCACGGCCGGCCATGATTTCGGCGCGACCGCCGCTGAGCTGGTCGATGGTGGCGTACTGCTCCCACACGCGCACGGGGTCGTCGCTGGAAAGCACGGTGACGGTGCTTGCGAGCCGTATGCGCGTGGTGACGGCGGCGATGGCCGACAGGATGACGGGGGTGGCGGAGGCGATGAAGTCGCCGCGGTGATGCTCGCCGACGCCGAAGACGTCGAGGCCGACCTCGTCGGCGAGACGCGCCTGCTCGAGCGTGTCCAGCAGTCTCTGCCGGGGCGAGGGCATCCGACCCGTGGCAGGGTCGCGCGTCGTCTCGCCGAAGGTGAGGATTCCGATCTCCATGCTCATGCGCGGCGGCTTCGGTGTGCCGGCGGCGTGACGTTGCCGTGCCGGACGTAGCGTTCGCCCCAGTCGGTGAGCGCGTTGAGAACGGGGGACAGGGCCCTTCCGGCCTCGGTGAGCGTGTACCGCACACGGGTGGGACGGTCCTGGGTGACTGTGCGCACGAGCAGTCCCTGGGCTTCGAGCTGCTTGAGGCGTCGGGACAGCGAGGCATCGCTGAGCTTCTCGGCGAAATGCGAGATTTCGGTGAAGCTGGTGCATCCCTTGGCCAGAGCCTGGATGATCAGACCGCTCCAGCGTTGGCCGATGATGGTCATGGCCGCGACGAAGGAGGGGCACGCCTCGATGGGGGTCGTGGCCTCCGTGGCCGTCCCGGTTGCCTTCACGTCATCGGGGACGGCGATGCCGTGCGGGGATGCGATTCCATCGGCCGTCGCGTCGGTGACGTTCCTGGTTGCTGCTGTCTGTGTGCTCATGTTCCGTCGATTCCGCACGGGACGGCGTCCGCCGCCCCGCATGTGCTTTCATATACAAAGTAGCTATCTTTTTGATAGTTTTCCAGGGCTTCGCCGACGACGAAGTGTGAGGCGCGTCACGGCCCTTCCTCCCTCTCGCAGTTTCCGCTCGGGGGTATGCCGTGGCCGTCACGTCGTGTGGAGGATGAATGAGGGGTGGGGAGGGCTGGATGTCATGCCGCGTCGACGTCCGGTTTCGGGCCCCTGCCGCCTCGGAGGGCTTCAGAGCGGCGTGACCGTCTCGGCCGCGGTCATCCACAGGGCCTCGGTGCGGCCGTCCATGAAGGACGCCGGATGCGCGGGGTCGTCACGACCGGCGAAGCATGCGGCGAAGGCCCGTGTCTTGGCCGCCCCGGCGGTGAGCATCCAGGTGCGGTCGCTGGCGGCGAGAAGAGAGGCCGTCATGGACAGGCGCAGGGCCGGCGGCTTGGGGGAGTGATCCACTCCGACGACGAGGCGGTCGGTGATGCCGATCTGGGGATGCCCGGGGAACAGGGAGGCGAAGTGGCCGTCGGGTCCCATGCCGAGGATGAGGAGGTCCATGCGGGGGTGCGGCCCCAGCTGCGAGCGAAGCTCGATCTCATGGGCGGACGCGGCCTTGTCGAGAACGGCCCCGTTCTCCGCGTCGGTCGCCGCGGCGACGGCGGACGCGGGCCGGACGTCCGCCGGCATCTCGTGGATGTTGTCCTCCGGCAGGCGACCCTCGGCGACCAGAGAGTCCAGCAGACGACGCCGGGCCTGCAGCGCGTTGCGGTCCGGGTCGTCGGCGGCGACGAAGCGCTCATCCCCCCACCACAGATGCACGCGGCTCCAGTCGACGGCATCCGTGAGCGGGTCCTCGGCCAGACGCTCCAGCATCCGCAGCGCATCGGAGCCCCCGGTCAACGCCAGGTCGAAGCGCTCGTGGGAGGGCCGCGCGCAGAGGGCGTCGAGCAGCACGACGAGAAGACGATGCGCGGCTGCGTCCGCAAGGACCCGGGTGTCGGGATAGACGAGAAGTCGGCGTTCGCTCATGGTCCTATTGTCCCTCCGTTGCTGAGTGCGCTGTCGAAGTGCTTCTGAAAGGTCGTTCCCATCCGCCGAGCCCTGTGATGAGAAGGCCCGCGCGGATGGCGCGGGCTACTGATGACGGTCGTCGACGGTCATGGACTTCCATGACCTTGACGGTCAGCCGTGGATGAGGTCCCAGCCGGTGTTGATGACGTCCGCGTACACCTCGTCGGGGTCGATGCGGCGCAGCTCCTCGGTCAGGCAGTCCTCGAGGGTGCGGATGGGCACGGAGATCGGCTGCGCGGGCTGTCCGGGCTGCTCGATGACGGCCTGGTCCTCATGCGGGCGCTCGAGCGACACCACGCCGTCCGAACGGGTGAGGAACACTCCGGTGATGGCCTGGGCGTCCTTCTCGACCTCGCTGGTCACGGGCACGTCCAGCTTTAGCCTCAGCCAGGAGCACAGCAGCTCGGTGGGCAGGAAGTCGCGCGGTCCGGTGACGCGCACCGCGGTGATGGGCAGATGCGGCGGCTGGTCGAGCATGGAGGCGAGCATCGCGCGCCAGACGGTGATGCGCGTCCAGGACAGGTCGATGTCCTCCGGGGACCAGTTCCGTCGCAGCCGCTCCATGGTGGCCTCGGGGTTGCTGGAGCGCATGGCGTCGGTGATGTGGCTGCGGGCCATGGCGCCGATCGGGTCCTTCGAGGGGTTCGACGGCGGGTTGGTCGGCCACCAGGCGACGACCGGGGCGTCGGGCACGAGCAGCGGGATGACGAGGGTGTCGGGATGCCGCACGAGTCCGTTGCGCGGGCGCAGGATGATGATTTCCCCGGCACCGGCGTCGGCTCCGAAGCGCACCTGGGCGTTGAGGTTGGAGTCGTCGTCGCCCGCGGCTTCGTCGGGGTGGAGGTCCGGCACGAGCGCGATGACCCGGCAGGGATGCTCGCGACTGGCGGCGTTGGCCACTTCGAGGGCGTTCTCGAGCTCCTCGTCCTCGGTGGAGATGAGCAGGGTGAGGACGCGTCCCGTGGCCGCCTCCCCGCGCTCCTTGTGCAGCTCGTCGATCTTCCCCGCGATCTCGCGCGTGCGGGTGTTCGGCATGTCGATGATCATGGCATCCTCCAGTGGCGTCCGTCACGCGCCAGCATTGCGTCGGACTCGGCGGGGCCCCATGTCCCCGAACGGTAGGGCTGGGGCTGTCCGAGCGTGGACCAGAACTCCTCGATGGGGTCGAGGATCCGCCAGCTGAGGTTGACCTCCTCGGTGGTGGGGAACAACGGCGGGTCGCCGAGCAGCACGTCGAGGATAAGGCGTTCGTAGGCCTCGGGAGAGCTTTCGGTGAAGGAACGTCCGTAGCTGAAGTCCATGGACACGTCACGCACCTCCATGGCCGTGCCGCCGGGGACCTTGGCTCCGAAGCGCATGGTCACGCCCTCGTCGGGCTGCACGCGGATGACGATGGCGTTGTTGCCCAGCTCGCGCACGGCGGTCTGCTCGAAGGGCAGGTGGGGTGCCCGCTTGAAGATGACGGCGATTTCGGTGACGCGCTTGCCGAGGCGTTTCCCGGTGCGCGGATAGAACGGGACGCCGGCCCAGCGCCGGGTATCCACATCCAGTCGGATGGCGGCGTAGGTCTCGGTGGTGCTGGAGGGGTCGATGCCCTTCTCGCCAAGGTAGCCGACGATCTTGTGCGAGCCCTGCCATTCCTCGGCGCACTGGTCGCGCGCGGCGTTGAGGGAGAGGTCCTTCGGCAGGCGGACGGCGGAGAGCACCTTGGTCTTCTCTGCGGTGAGGTCGGCGGCGGAGAAGCTCACCGGCTCCTCCATCGCGGTCAGCGCCATGAGCTGGAGCAGATGGTTCTGGATGACGTCGCGGGCGGCGCCGATGCCGTCGTAGTAGCCCGCGCGTCCGCCGATGCCGATGTCCTCGGCCATGGTGATCTGCACGTGGTCCACGTAGTTCGAGTTCCAGATGGGCTCGTACATGGAGTTGGCGAAGCGCAGGGCGAGGATGTTCTGCACGGTCTCCTTGCCCAGATAGTGGTCGATGCGGAACACCGAGCTGGGGTCGAAGACCTCGGAGACGACGCGGTCGAGGTCCTTGGCGGTCGCGAGGTCGCGTCCGAAGGGCTTCTCGATGATGACCCGGCGCCAAGCGCCCTCGCCGGAATGTGACAGTCCCGAGGCCGCCAGCTGGCGGGAGACGACGGGGAAGGCACTCGGCGGCACGGACATGTAGAAGGCGTGGTTGCCGCGCGTGCCGCGGTCGCGGTCGAGCTCGGCGACGGTGTCGCTGAGCCGCTCGAAGGCGGCGGAGTCGTCGAAGGTGCCCTGCACGAAGCGGATGCCCTGGGAGAGATTGGTCCAGGTCGACTCGCGGAAGGGGGTCCGGCACCTCTGCCGGACGGCTTCCTTGACGACGTCGATGAAATGTTCGGTGGTCCAGTCGCGGCGGGCGAAGCCGATGAGCCCGAAGCTCGGGGGGAGGAGCCCGCGGTTGGCGAGGTCGTAGACGGCGGGGAGAAGCTTTTTGCGGGACAGGTCGCCGGTGACGCCGAAGATGACGAGGCTGCAGGGGCCGGCGATGCGAGGCAGGCGCAGGTCACGCGGGTCGCGCAGGGGATTGGTCCACGGAGAGGGTTGATGCATACCCCTCATCCTAGCGATGGGTGCTCTGACGTCATCGGGGACGGTCGGCATATCGCCCCCGGCGTACCACGGCGTTCCGCGGAAGGGCATCGCGGTACGGGGCGAAGCCGCTCCGCTGCGCGATGTCGGGATTCGACCGCCGTCGTCAGCGGTCCGGCGAGACGAGGATCTTGACCTGCGCCTTGTCGGTGGACAGGGTCTCGATGCCGTCGGACAACGCCTGGTCGAGTCCCACGACCTTGGTGACGAGCGGGGCGAACTGGTCGCGGTGCGCGTCGATGATGCCGAGGACCGACGGGAAGCTGTTGTTGTAGCACAGCGTGGTGATGATGTCGATGCCCTGCATGATGACGTCGTCGGTGAGGTTGAGCGTGACGGGCCGCCCGAACAGGGCGACGATCTGCACGATGCCGGTGCGCCGCACGACCCTGAGCGCGGTGTCGAGCGTGGCCTGGACGCCAGCGGCCTCGAAGGCCACGTCCACGCCGGTGGGGGCGTCGACGCGGATCGCCGCGACGACGTCCTGCCGCATGGGGTCGAGCACGTCGGTGAATCCCAGTTCGCGGGCCTTGGCGAGGCGGACCTCGGAGACGTCGGAGATGAACACGCGCGTCGCGCCGGCGATGCGGGCGAGAACGGCCGTGAGCAGGCCGATGGGGCCGGCCCCCATCACCGCCACCGTCTGCCCGGCGCGCAGACGGCTCTTCTTGAGGGCCTCGTAGACGACGGCCGTGGGTTCGGCGAGAGCCCCGAGCTCGTAGGAGAGCCCCTCGGGGAGCCGATGCGCGAACACGGCCTTGACGACGGCGTACTCGGCCATGCCGCCGTCCTGCGAGAAGCCGAGGAAGTTGCCGGCGCCGTCGTCGGCCTTGGCACGGTCGCAGAAGTTGTAGTTGCCGGCCCGGCAGTTGGCGCAGGTGCCGCAGGCGATAAGCGGCTCGACGGCCACGGGGACGCCGGCGACGAGGTCCGTGACGTCGGATCCGATCTTCGTGACCTCGCCGGAGAACTCGTGACCGAGGATGATGGGCAGTGTCCGGCCGGTGAGGGGATGCGGGCGCGTCGGCAGACCCCAGCCCTCGAGGTAGGCGTGCAGGTCGCTTCCGCAGATGCCGCAGTACCTCACGCGGACCTGGACCTCGTCGGGGCCGGGCTCGGGCGTGGGGACATCCTCGATGCGGATGTCATGCCGTCCATGGATGCGTACGGATTTCATGGTTTCGGCTCCTTCCATGTGGCAGCCTCCATTGGCTGCCTGACGTGGATATTGTACGGCATAACGGTGGAATTTTTCGCATTCCGCGAGTGAGGGGCGGCCATCCGGGTCCTTCCGCATCAGGATCGGATGAGGGTCGTCCCGTCAGAAGCATCGCTGTGAGACCTTCCTGTGTCGGCGATCGCGGCGCATACGGCCGTTCAGAGCATCAGGTCCAGACCGATGCTCGTGGCGGTCATGCTCAGCGCCAGCATCCCAGCGGTGTGGACGAGGGCGTGCCAGGGGCGTCCGGCCCGAAGCAGGCGAGCCCCTTCGACGCTGGCCGTGCTGAAGGTCGAGTAGCCGCCGAGGAAGCCGGATCCCAGCAGCGTCCGCATCTGCGGCGTCAGTGATTCGCCGACATGGGCCAGCGCCCATCCCGTCAGCAGTCCCATGAGCAGGCAGGCGGTGACGTTGACGACGATGGTTCCCAGAGGAATGGCCGCGATGCCCTTCGTTCGCCTTGTCACCGCGTTGTCCACGAGGAAGCGGCAGACAGCTCCGAAACCGCCGAGAAGCGCGGCGAGGATGATGACGCTCATCGTCTGTCACCTCTCCCGTGTCCGGTTCGGTTCGTTCCGTCGTCGATCGCGACCGACGTCCGCGGACCAGTTCCCGATGCACCCGACGCGGTCCTGACCGTCCGCTCATGGATTCGCTCGCCGAAGCGCGCTCCTGCGACGATGCCGACCCCCGCCAGAGCAAGTCCCAGCAGGACGCTGACGACGGCGTAGGTGACCCCGACGCCCACGACATGCCCGCCGAGACGAAGGTCGGTTTCCAGCACGAAGGTCCCATAGGTCGTGTATCCGCCGAGGAAACCAGTCCCTCCG
>CALEGL010000010.1 GCA_937876495.1 uncultured Bifidobacterium sp. | reverse complement strand
CCGGGCCGTCCCTGGGAGCGTCCACGTCACGACGGCGAGGATGCGGATGGCATCACACTACGCCGACGACCCGGACCGTGGATTCACACTCCCGTCGCAACGTCTCCCTCGGATGCGGCCACGCAGTAGTACACGGCCGTCTCCCCGTAGTCGCGGCGCTCCGAGATGCTCCATGACCGGCCGTCCGACGCCGCCATCCCTGGACGGGGCTCCTCGTCACGCGCCGAGCGCTCCAGCACCACCAGACCGTCGTCCTCCACGACGCCGCGGGAGAACAGGACGTCCAGAAGCTCCGAACAGGCCGACGTCCCCAGCGCATAAGGCGGGTCGACGAAGACGAGCCCGAAGCGGCCGTGGCAGGAGGCGACGAAGCGCTCCGCGCGCGCCCTCACCACGCGGGTTGTGGGCGGGTCAGCCACGCCGCGTCGATTCGCCAGCTCACGCACGGCCTTCGACAGTCCGGAGGCGGCCGAGGCGGAGGAGTCGACGGCGACCAGCCCCACGGCCCCACGGGACAGGGCCTCGATTCCCAGCGCCCCCGTGCCGGCGAACAGGTCGAGCACATGCCGCCCCTCCACGGCATCGCGCGACACCAGCCAGGAGAACACGGCCTCCTTGGTCCGGTCCGTCGTGGGACGCGTGCCCGAGGCTGGCGCAGGCAGGGGCATACCCTTGAATCGTCCGGCGATCACATGCATGTCCTCCACTCTAGGAAGAGGGAGGTAAGAGCGCGGGGAGGCGAGAGCGACAACGCCATCAGCCGCCAAGGATGGGCCCTCCCACGGGGTCATAAGGCGTGCCCCGCCACCAGCCCCCTCAGCCGCCGAGGATGGCCTTCTCGTCGGACCGCGTGAGGTCGAGGACGGCCCCGGCGAGCTGGACGTTCCCCGTGAGCTCGGGGTCGGCGGCGAGGACCTGCTCGGCATCCTCACGCGCCTCGCCGATGAGATCGGCGTCGGTGACCACGCGCAGCAGCTTCAGCCTCGAATGCATGCCGGACTGGGCGTCGCCGAGCACGTCCCCGGCTCCGCGGAGCTCCAGGTCCGCCCGGGCAATCTCGGCGCCGTCCAGGGTCCCGGCCACGACGGCAAGACGTCTGTCGGCGAGGTCGCCCTGCTCGGCCCGCGAGACGAGGAAGGCCCACGATCTCGTTCCACCGCGTCCGACGCGGCCGCGGAGCTGATGCAGCTGGGACAGTCCGTAGCGGTCGGCGTCGAAGATGACGATGCAGCTGGCCGCCGGCACGTCGATGCCGACCTCGATCACCGTCGTGGAGACGAGCAGCGGCGTGTCCCCGGAGACGAAGCCCTCCATGACGCGGCGCTTGTCCTCGTCGGAGTCCCGACCCGCCAAGGTGGCGATGCGGACGCGCGCGCACTGCGCCGGACCGGCGCGCCGCCGGGCCAGCTCGAAGACCTCAGGCAGGGGCGGGCGGACGACCGCGCCCGCCTCCCCACCCGCCATCTGCCCGTCGGAGGACGCGCCGGACACATCCACCTCTTCGAAGCCCTCGTCGGCGGCTCCGGAGGCGTCGTCGTCCTCCTCGATGCGCGGGCAGACGACGAAGGCCCTCTCCCCCGCATCGATGCGCCGGCGCAGATGTGCGAACATCGCGGCCATCGTCCGCGAATCCTCCTCGTCCACCACCACCGTGCGGATCGGCCGGCGTCCCCCCGGAAGCTCGGCGAGCTCGGAGACGTCCAAATCGCCGAACCAGGTCATGGCCGCCGTGCGTGGAATCGGTGTGGCCGTCATGACCAGCAGATGGGGACGGCGGACCCGTCCGTCGGGACTGGGGGCGCCGGCGGCGCCGGCCCCCAGCGACCCGCGCTGCTCCACGCCGAAGCGATGCTGCTCGTCGATGACGGCCAGGGCGAGCCCGGGCGCCTGGAAGGTGCGGGAGAACACGGCGTGCGTGGCGACGACAATCAGCGGCTCGCCGGAGGCGACACGTGCCAGAAGCCGACGTCTCACGGCCAGACGCATGCCCCCGGTGAGCAGCAGAACGGGCACCTCCAGCCCCGCGTCGGCAATCATCGAGGTGAGCGTGTCGGCATGCTGCCGGGCGAGGACCTGCGTGGGAGCGACGAGCACCGCCTGATGCCCCGATCCCACGGCCTGCAACATCCCCGCCAAGGCGACGACGGTCTTGCCGGATCCGACCTCGCCCTGCAGCAGACGATGCATGGGATGGTCGTCGGCCATATCGCCGGCGATATCCCCGATGACCCTGCGCTGGCCGTCCGTCAGGGCGAAGGGCAACGCCTTGACGAAGCGCTCGGCCATCGTGCGGTCCTCGCACACGAAACAGCCCTCGCCGCGGGAGCGCATCCTCTCGCGCAGCACGGCGGTCTGCGAGACGAGGGCCTCCTCGTAGCGCAGCGCGGCGATGCCGGACCTGAACTCCTCGACGGAATCCGGGTCATGGATGGCCCGGAGGGCGTCGAGACGATGCGGCAGACCGCGTGCCGTGCGAACGTCCTCGGGTATGACGTCGGGGACGGCATCCGGCGTCAGAGCGGCGAGCAGCGCCAGGATCACGTCGTGGATATGCTCGCCGGAGATCCGCGAGGAGGCGTGGTACACGGGTCTGGGCCGACCCGCACGGGCCAGCGCCGCCGCGGCATCGGCGAAGTCCGGGACGGGGACGATGTCGGGGTGGACGAACTGCAGCACGCCCGAGAACTCCCCAGCCATGCCGCTGACGACCACGGTGGCCCCCACGGGCAGCCTGCCGGACATCCAGGCGATGTACGGGCGCTTCCCGGAGAAGAACACTAGGGTCGCCTCCCTCAAGCCGCTGCGGCCGTTCGCGTCGGCGTCGGCGACGCGCACCTCGAGACGCCAGCCATGACGGCCCGCCATCGACTGGACGCGGGAGTCGACCACCATGACGAATGCCGCCAGAGACCGGCCGGGAACCGCATCGGAGATCCTCCCGACGGGGACGGGGTCGGTGACGCGGAAGGGATAGTAGGTGAGTGCGTCGGCCACCGTGGACATGCCCAGAGACTTCAGAGCGGAGACGCGGCGACGGTTGGAGATCAGGGAGGACAGGGAGGCTCCCAACGTCACCGGAGCGTCGGAAAAGGCCATGGTCGGAGCCTGTGCGGAGGATGATGGCCGCCCCTCCTCGCCCTGTCGTCCCGTCATGCCTCCCCCTCGCTCATATCACCGCATTGTCATCCGAGGATACGACGAAGCGGCCCAGTGACCGCTTCGGGGGCCGGACGACGACGGATGCGGAGCCGCGGGACGCGATGACGGAACCGACAGGACGCGGGACCGGGAGCCGCGGGACGCGACGTCGGGAGCGTATGGAGAAATCCGGGAATAACGAGACCCCGGAAGCCTGATGGCTTCCGGGGTCTCTTCCGCCGCCGCGAATGGATTCACGCGGCCGCGCGCTGGACCTTGCCGGCCTTGAGGCACTTGACGCACACACGCACGCGGACGATCTCGCCATCCACGGAGGTGCGCACGGACTGCAGGTTCGGGCGGAAGGCGCGCTTATTGCGGATATGCGAATGCGATACGGTGTAACCGGTCTGCGGTCCCTTGCCGCACACTGCGCAACGAGCTGCCATGATGGACTCCCTCAAACGTTGATTCCACGTCGTTCCCGTGTCCGCCGCGCCTCGGAAACCGCACCGGGCGCACGAATGGACACACAACTTGTCGACCATACCACCGGACGGCGTTTCCCGCAATGCCATCCCCAGGATCAGCTCAAGGGATTATGGTGTGTCTATATCCTCTGACGACGATGCCACCCTGATGGCGGCGGCACCCCCTCACCCGAACCACATATGGCATGCGGCACGGACGCCGCATGCCCCAACGACCAAGGAGGGCCCTATGTCGGACACCACCTCATCCTCCCCGGAGGTTCCCCTCACGCTCGACGGGCATCCCGATGCCCATGCCGGAGACACCGACGAAGGCGCCGATCCCGCCACCACGCCGTCGACGGTCCGTTCCCCCCTGGGCGGGACGCACAAGGCCAACGTCATCTCGCTCGGCCAGGTCTGGGTCGACATCATGATGAACGTCGCCGCCATCCCCCCTGCCGGAGGCTTCGCGCTGTCCGATGGGGCGATCGCGACAGTGGGCGGGAGCTTCCGCGTGCTGCTCGCCGCCCGGCGGATGGGCTCCCTCGCCCTGCACGCCGGAATCATCGGGACGGGCACCTGGGGCTCCGGCGTGCGGGCGGCCCTCGCCCGCCACGACATCTCCCACATCGGCCAGGACCGGCTCGACGCGGACACCGGATTCCGTCTGGTGCTCAACGACGGCCAGCGCAAGACCTTCATCGCCACCTTCGGCGCGGAGGCGCAGGGCGGCGAGGACGCCTTCGACATGATCGACCCGGCGCCCGGCGACGTCGTGCACATCAGCGGCAACACCCTCATGGACCATGCGGCATCAGGCATCGAGGCCTTCCTGCGCCGCGAGGAGGCGATTCCGGGGCACCGCCCGTACCTTCTCGTGCTCAACCCCACCCGGTCGCTGCATCTGGTCAGTGACCATCTACTCGAGGACACCGTGCTCGCGCGCCCGATCTGGTCCTGCAACAGGCAGGAGGCCGAAACCCTCGCCGAACGCCTAGGCGTCGTCGTGGACCACGGCACCGCTCTCACGGTCGGCGGCGGCTTCGAGAAGGCGATGGAGGTACTGTGCGAGGCCCTGGGGTCGGCTCTGCGGGCGCCGCTCGTGCTGCGCGCCGGAGCGAGCGGCGCCTGGGTGCGGGAACCCGGCGGCATGCTCGCCCACATCCCCGGATTCCCGACGAAGCCGATCCACACCCGCTCGGCCGGCGGCTGCCACACCGGGGTCATGTGCGCGATGCTCGCCCAGGGATGGTCCCTCGTCGACGCGGTGCGCATCGCCAACGCCGCAGCCTCCCTGGCCATCGAGCACAGCATCGGAGGCGTCCCCGACTGCCCGGATCGCGACGCGGCCGTGGCCCTGGCGGAGGGCTCATCAGGCGACTGACCGTCGACCGTCCGCTTCCGACCGACCGCCGTCATTTGTTCATCTCCGGTTCATCCTGCGTCCTCTGACGCCACCGGCCCGAACCTTAGGATGAACGAAGACCGAGCGGGCGGGA
>CALEGL010000009.1 GCA_937876495.1 uncultured Bifidobacterium sp. | reverse complement strand
GGGGGGGGGGGGAGGGAGGGGGGTGGGGGGGTAGCGGCGCGGGGGGCGGCGGCGCGGGGGTCGGGCGGTGGTGCCGCGGGGACGGCCGGGGCGGGGCGGGCGGCCACGGCGGCCGGGGCGTGCGGGGGGGTGGTGACGGGTCTGGGCGGGGGCGCCGAGGGGGTTGCGCCGGTCGGGTCGGGCGGTCCGGGGCGTCGCGCCGGCCTGGCGTGGGCGGGGACGGGGGTCGAGGCGGGTTCGGACGGCGGCGGCGCCGTCGGAATCCGCCTCGACCCCCGTTCCCGTCCATGTCAGGCAGGCGAGACGCAGAGGACGGTCGGAACCGTCGGGAGCAAAGCGATGGGCGTCAAAGCCCAGACCCGTCATGAACGTCCCGAAGGACGCGGAGGCGTTGGACGCCGGTCCGACGAAGGCGGAGCCCTCGGCATCATCCCGCGATGCCGGAGCTGACGACTCCCGCGAAGACGTCATTTGCGCTTGGAACGACGGCTCTCGGCCTCAAGCCTCGCCAACGTGCGGGACGCCGGCTCATCGGGGGCCTCCGTGTGATGCCTCTCGTCGCCGGGCTGCGGTTCGGCGTAGCCGAGATTGACGTCCAGAAGGCGCTGAGTCTCCTCTTCGTCGATGCCCTCGGACAGGGCTATCTCCGACGTGAGGATGCTGCGGGCTCGGGTGAGCATGCGCTTCTCCCCCGCGGACAGGCCATGCTCGTCGACGTCACGCTGCGACAGGTCGCGCACGACCTCGGCGATCTTGTTGACGTCGCCCGTGGCAATCTTCTCGACGTTGAGCTTGTACCGCCGCGACCAGTTCATCTCCTTCTCCACGACCGGGGTGCGCAGGATCTCGAAGACCTTCGATACCTCGGAGGCTCCCACGATGTCACGCACGCCGACCTTCTCGGCGTTGTCGATGGGGACGTTGATGACCAGTCCGTCGGACGACAGCACGGAGAGCTGGAGATACTTGCGGGTCACTCCCTTGACGGTTCGCTCGGTGATGGCCTCGACCCTCGCCGCGCCGTGCCGTGGATAGACGACCATGTCGCCGACCTTGTACCCCATGAAGCCTCCATACCTGCCGTGAACCCACTAAGTCTGCCACCACCCCTGGACCTCCAGTGGACCTCCTGCGCCGGCGGCGGAAGCCACACGACCGTGGGTTTTTCGCGACACGACGCCCTTTGACGGGTCTTCGGGGCCTATGCTGGTGCCATGGCTGGAAAAACGACAATCAATGACGATCAGGTCGCTGCGCCCGCCCCGAATCCGGCGATGGTGCCGGTGGATGCGGGGGTGCTCGACGCCGTAAGCAACGCAACGTACTACAACCCGCACGAGGTGCTGGGCGGGCATCTTGGCCCCCAGGGGCACGACGACACCACGACGGTGCGCGTCCTGCGGCCCCTGGCCGCCGAGGTGGCCATCATCACGCCCGACGGCGAGTACCCGGCGAGCCACGAGCACAACGGCGTGTTCGTGGCTCTCGTCCCCTCGACGGCATCCCCCGACGGCTGGAGCGTCCCCGATTACCGGGTGCGCGTCAGATACGGCGAGGATGCGCCTCTGGTGGAGGACGACCCCTACCGCTATCTGCCCACCATCGGCGACCTCGACCTGTACCTGTTCGGCGAGGGGCGGCACGAACGCCTCTGGGAGGCCATGGGCGCCCGCGTCACACGCTACGACGACCCGATGGGCTCTCAGGACGGCACTCCGGGGCAGGTGTCAGGCACCGCCTTCACCGTCTGGGCGCCCAACGCCCATGCCGTGAGGGTGGTCGGCGACTTCAACGGCTGGGACGGACGCCGTCACGCCATGCGCGAAATCGGTTCGTCGGGCGTGTGGGAGCTTTTCGTCCCCGGCGCCCATGCCGGCCAGACCTACAAGTTCCAGATCCTCAACGCCTCCAACCAGTGGGTGATGAAGGCCGATCCCATGGAGCGCTCCCACGAGGTCCCGCCGAAGACGGCCTCCGTCATCGTGGACTCGACATACCCCTGGCATGACTCCGAGTGGCTGTCGCATCGCGCGTCCCGCGACCCGCATGCGGGGCCCGTCAGCATCTACGAGGTCCATGCCGGAAGCTGGAAGGCGGGGATCCGCTCGTACCGCGAGCTGGCCGACCAGCTCGTCGACTACGTGGCGAAGGAGGGCTTCACCCACGTGGAGTTCATGCCTCTGGCCGAGCACCCCTTCTCCGGGTCGTGGGGCTATCAGGTCACCGGCTACTACGCCATCGATTCCCGTCTGGGAGGACCGGACGACTTCAAGTACATGGTCGATCGCTTCCACAAGGCCGGCATCGGCGTCATCATGGACTGGGTCCCCGCCCACTTCCCGAAGGACGAGTTCGCTCTCGGCCGATTCGACGGGACCCCGCTATACGAGGACCCCGACCCCCTGCGCGGCGAGCATCCCGACTGGGGCACCTACGTGTTCAACTTCGGTCGCAACGAGGTGCGCAACTTCCTCGTGGCCAACGCCTGCTTCTGGCTCGGCGAATACCATGTGGACGCCCTGCGCGTCGACGCCGTCTCCTCGATGCTCTACCTCGACTACAGCCGCAAGCCGGGCCAGTGGCGTCCGAACATCCACGGCGGCCGCGACAACCTCGAGGCCATCGACTTCATCAAGGAGGCCAACGCCACGGCCTACAAGAACAACCCCGGCATCATGATGATCGCCGAGGAGTCCACGGCTTACGAGGGCGTGACGAAGCCGACGAGCATGGGAGGCCTGGGTTTCGGACTCAAATGGAACATGGGATGGATGCATGACACCCTGCAGTATCTGCATGAGGAGCCCATCAACCGCAAATGGCATCACAACGAGATCACCTTCTCCCTCGTGTACGCCTATTCGGAGCACTACGTCCTGCCCATCAGCCATGACGAGGTCGTCTACGGCAAGGGCTCGCTGTTCGGCAAGATGCCGGGCGACGACTGGCAGCGCTACGCGGGCGTGAGATGCCTGTTCGCCTATCAGTGGGCGCATCCCGGCAAGAAGCTCACCTTCATGGGCAACGAGATCGCTCAGTACGGCGAATGGAACCACGACGGCTCCGTCGACTGGGACGCGCTCAAATGGGCCGAGCATCGCCAGGTGCAGAGCCTCGTGGCCGACCTCAACGCCCTGTACAAGTCCTCCCCCGCCCTGTGGAGCCAGGACTTCGACCCCGCCGGATTCCAATGGCTGACCAGCGACGACGCCGACCACAACACCCTGAGCTTCGTTCGCATCGGGACGCACGGCGAGCAGATGGTGGTGGTCGTGAACTTCTCCGGGGAGGCGTGGCAGGACTACCAGGTGCCCCTCACCCGCGGGGGAACGTGGACCGAGGTCCTCACCACCGACGACGAGAAGTACGGCGGGTCGGGGATTCACAACGGCCGCGTGACCGCGCAGCCCGGGGAGTTCCACTCCCGCGACTGGTCCGTCAGACTCACGATTCCGGCTCTGGGGGCGGTATTCTTGAAGCCGGACGACTGAAAGGCGGACGTGAGTATGCTCAATTCTTCGACGCGACGGAATGCTCCGCGGACCATTCTCGTGGTCGAGGACGAGCCTGATCTGGCGACGGCGATCGCCCAGAGGATAAGCGCCCAGGGGTGGAACGCCCGGGTCGCATCCGACGGGGCGAGCGCCGTCCGCGCGGCTTCGCAGCTCAAGCCGGATCTGGTGATCATGGACATCATGCTGCCGGTGATGGACGGCATCGAGGCCACCAAGCGCATCGTGGCCGAACGACCCGTCCCCGTGCTCATGCTCACGGCCCGTGACGCCGAATCCGACAAGGTCATGGGGCTGGGCGCCGGCGCCGACGACTACATGACCAAGCCCTTCTCCCCCCGCGAGCTCATCGCGCGCTGCGAGGCTCTGTTCCGCCGCGTGGACAGGGCGGCCTCCATCGTCAAGAACATGGAGAACGAGAAGGTGCTGGACTTCGGCTCCCTCGTCATCGACCCACGGCAGCGCATCGTCACGCTCAACGGCAGCGAGGTGCATCTCACCCCGACGGAGTTCGATCTCCTGGCCACGCTGGCTCGTCGTCCCCGCTCCGTCTTCAAACGAGAGAAGCTGCTCGAGGAGGTCTGGGACTGGCCGGACGCCTCCGGGACGCGTACCGTGGACTCGCACGTCAAGGCCCTGCGTCACAAGCTTGGCGCCTCCACCATCCGTACGGCTCACGGCGTGGGATACGCCTTCGAGCCACCTGAACCCCCGGCAGCGGACGCCACCTCGGGTACCGGGACGCCGATGGCGACGAAATGACGGATCGTCCGGCCACGCCGCCCCGCACTCAGGATCGAAAACCGCACGAGCGCCAGATCGGACGGCTCCCCCATCCCTTGGACTCCGGCCGCCCCATCGGGCGTTTCTCCTCGCTGAAGATGGAGCTGAGCATCCTCATCGTCATCTCCACCTCCATCGCCTTCGTCATGGCATGGTTCCTTCTCAAGGTCGGCTGGAGCGGGTGGATCGCCATGCCTCTGACCCTGGCCGTAGCGCTGGGCATCACCTACGTCTTCGCCCGCGGTCTGACCGTCCCGCTGCGTCAGATGCGCGACGCGGCCGAGGCCATGGCCGACGGCGACTACAGCGTCCGGGTGCACACGGGGACGACGAGCAACGACGAGGTGGGCCAGCTCGCGCGGTCCTTCAACGACATGGCCGAGGAGCTCCAGCACGCCGACCGGATGCGCACCGACATGGTGGCGAACGTCAGCCATGAGCTGCGCACTCCCGTCTCGGCGCTGCAGGCCATGGTGGAGAACCTCGCCGACGACGTGGTGGAGCCCACCCACGCCAATCTCGACAGCATCCTCAACCAGACGCACCGCCTGTCCGACCTGATCGCATTCCTTCTGGACCTGTCACGCATGGAGGCCGGAGCGGCGAGCCTCGAGATCGAGCGCTTCAACGTCGCGGACTTCATCGACGACACCGTCGAGCCCTTGGAAGTAGCCGATTCGGGACACGCCCACGTCGTCCGTCTGGACGTGCCGAAGGACGTCACCATGGAGGGCGACCAGGACCGTCTGCGTCAGCTGTTCACGAACGTCATCTCCAACGCCTTCAAGCACTCCCCCGACGGATCCACGGTGCTCATCGCCGTGAGGGAGGACGAGTCGGCCGGAACCATCGTCACCAACGTGGTGAACTTCGGCTCGCAGATCCCCGTCGAAGCGCGCTCGGACATCTTCCGCCGCTTCGTCAAAGGACGTTCCGGCCCCGGGACGGAGTCGGGCGGGACCGGTCTTGGGCTGTCCATCGCCCGCTGGGCGGCGCAGCTGCACGGCGGCACGGTGCGCGTGGTCGACGACCCGCGGGGCGCCGACTTCGAAATCACCCTGCCCAAGTACCACATCTCCGCCGAACGCTAGTCGGGGTCCGTGGACTCGCGCCGCTTCGAAGCCCACGCGCATCCATCCACCTGTCTCTTATCAACATCTCCGAGCCCACGAGACTAAGGCGAATCTCGTATGCC
>CALEGL010000008.1 GCA_937876495.1 uncultured Bifidobacterium sp. | reverse complement strand
GCTGCGAAGGTGTGGGGGAGCGGGGCGGAGGGTAGACGCCCGCCCTCGACCAGACCCGACGCAGCAGCGAGGGCGTCGACGCCGAGATCGTCGGCGGGCTGCGCAGGGATGGCATGACCGACAGCGACGAGACCTTCCTCGAATGGCAACGCCCCTACGTCGAGGAGCATATCGTCTCGGATGCGGCATGCCTGCACAGCCTAACCACGGCATCGGAGACGGGGAACGGCAAGGCCGATGGCGGGCCATCGCCGGCGGACCCGGCGAGGCCGAATCGGGCGGGAAGGGCGGACGCATGACGGACGGGACAAAGACGGCGACCGCTCGCGGAAAGGCGACGGAGGGGAAGGCGGCGAACGGAACGCCAGCCGGCACCGCAAAGGACGCAGCGGCATGCGCATCTGCGGCATCCGGGAAGGACGAGGAACGCGGGCGACTCATCGAGGACGTCATCGCACGGGAATGGCACCAATTCCAGGACACCGACAACGAGGGCGGACGGGCCGCCTGCCAGGGCGACTGGCCGACATTCCATGCCATGCGGCTCAGCCAGTTCGCGCCCTGGCCGGTCCCGCTGCTCGCCAGCTACCTGAGCGACCTCGAGGACGCTGACCGGACGGGCCGCAACCTGGTCGCCGAGAAGTACGCGCGGATGATGGAATCCACCGACCCTCCCGCCTGGGCGGAGCGCATCGCGGGCCGCATCCCCCGCATCAACGCCGAGCGCCAGACGCTTCAGGAGCGCATCATCGCGCGGCAGGTGTCTTGGGCGGCGGACTTTCGCAGGCGGTATCCGCGGCTGGGCCGGGGGATGCGGCGTCTGAGGTCGTCGGAGGACGCCCCCGACGCCACGTCCTTCGAAACCTATCTTCGCGGCGAGCTGGGGACGTGGTCGGACAGAACCCTCCACCTGTACGCCACGTACGTCGATGATCTGGCGGCACGGAGGCGGAACCTCACCCGGGACACCATCGAGATAACGGTACGATTGGCGGGATTCGGTTCGCTCGACGAGGCCGAGGCGGCGCAGAAGTCGTCCAGCGAAGACCGAAGGTAGCGGCGGATTCCGGGGGAACGTCGCGGATGGGCGCAGTGCCGGGATTCGGGCGTCACGAGGAAGGATGACGAGAAGGAGAAGACGGCGGACAGGACGAAGACGGCCGCAGCGATCAGAGAACCGCATCGACCCTCTGAGGCTCAGACCACGGGAGATCCAAGAAGACGGCGCCTGAGCGACGGTTCCCCCTCGAAGCGGATGCCCGTCATGCCAAGCCTTCTCGCCGTCTCGACGTTCTCGAATCGGTCGTCGACGAACGCCGTCGACGTCGGATCCAGATCCCACCTGTCCAGGGCGCGACGGTAGATTCGCGGATCGGGCTTGAGGATCCCCTCCTCCGAGGAGATCAGGACGTCCCCCAGACGACCAAGCGCGGGGAACATCCCACGAGCCGCGCTCACGGCTCGAGTGGTGAAGTTCGTCAGCCCCCACAGACGCAGTCCACGGGCCCGGCAGTCCTCAAGCAGGGCCTCCATGCCCGGGATCATGCCGGCGAAGGCCCTGTCCTGACGCTCGAGATACACCCGCAACACCCAGGCGACCGCGGGGCCATGATGTCGGCCGTAGTCCTCGAGCACCCGCTCCTCGCTCCATCCGGAGTCGAGCAGCGCGTCGTAATGGTCGAATCCCCAGGGGTCTCCCGGATCCATGACCATGTCGATAACCCCTGAGGGATACTGTCCCTCAAGAGTGAGGCGGGGCCGCCAGTCGAGCAGCACCCCGCAGAAGTCGAACACCACGTCCGTGACGAGACCCGTCATGCCCTCCACGCTAACGACGGGCCTCGTCATGACCCGACACTCCTGCACCCGACGTGGCGGACAGGCGGACGTAACCGGAATGATGCATGGTGAAGCGCATCCGCGAGGCGACGTAGACGTCGGTCGCCTTCTCGAAGGGTCGACCTGATGACGCATCCCGCGCGATGCGGCGAATCCGCATCAGCGGCGTTCCAGGCGGAACGCGCAGAAGGTCGGATTCGGTGGCGTCGGAGACCACCGGTTCCAGCGTCTCGTCGACGAGCCCGGGACGAACCCCGTAGTCCTCCTCGAAGATGGCGTAGAAGGGATCGGTGAGATCGCGCGTGAGGAACATCGGGAACATGGGGGCGGGAAGATGGGTGATCTCCAGGGACAGAGGCGTGCCGTCGATCTCTCGGAGACGTGACACCGCGTACACCGTGCGTCCATGTTCAGGAAGCTCAAGAAGCCGGACGTCGGATTGCGAGGCACCCGTCAGCACGGCGGAAAGCACCCGCGAGAAAAGCGTGAACCCCTGCCGCCGAGCGATCACGGGCAGGGATTCCACGGTGTTGATGTTGCGCTCGAGACGACCGTCGGAGACCGTCACGCCACCCGCCCTGCCGATTCTGCGGACGATCTCCCTGTCCGCCTCGAGATCGGCGAGCGCCTCCCGGAGGGCGGCCCTGGTGACGCCGAGGACTCGCGCCAGCTCACGCTCGGATCCAAGCCTTTCACCAGGGCGATATTCCCCGCTTGCGATGATCCCCCGGAGCCTGCACGCGATGAGCCGTCGGACCTCACCCTCCCGGCTTCGGCCTCCTCTGGCTTCGGCAGGCATCGCAGATCCTCCTTCCATGCCGTGACGCGCATTCGGACGAATCGGCATGGGTCCCAAACTACAGGGACAGGGTTTCGAGAGTCCTTCCGAACGCCCGCATGAACCAGTCGACGTCGTCCTCGCTGAAGACCAGCGGAGGACGGAGCTTGAGGATGTTGCCGTAGCGCCCGCACACCGACGTGAGGACATGGTTGTCACGAAGCGTCTCAAGGATGTCGAGCGCCGTCTTCTGATCGGGCTCGGCCGTCCCCGGCTTCACGATCTCGCAGCCGATGTACAGGCCGGCCCCACGGACGTCGCCGATGCAGGGATGATTCGGCTTGAGACCAGTGACGGCGCTCTTGAAGACCTTTCCCACACGCCTGGCGTTGCCCATGGTGTCCTCGTCGCGCATGACGTCGAGCACGGCCTGCGCGGCCGCCATGCACACGGGGTTTCCTCCGAAGGTGTTGAAGTACGGGATCGACCCCGCGAAGGGCTCGAGAACCTCGTGCCGCGCCGCCATCAGGGATGTCGGAAGACCGTTGGCCATGGGCTTGCCGGAGGTGACGAGGTCGGGCACGATGCCCTGCCTCTCAAAGCCCCAGAAGGCGTCCCCGGTCCTGGTG
>CALEGL010000007.1 GCA_937876495.1 uncultured Bifidobacterium sp. | reverse complement strand
GCCTCCCGCAGGTCGTTCGGAACGATCCTGAGCATCTCCTCGCTGGATTTGACGACCGTGGGGATCATCAGCAGCGCCAGGGCAACGGAGCCCTCGAAGCCGGTGATCGTGCCCGGGCCGAAGAGGATCGTGAACATCGAGTAGGCGAAAAGGCCCGCGACGATGGACGGGATGCCGCTCATGACGTCGACGAGCAGGGAGATGGACCGCGACAGGACCCCCTTCCTCGCATACTCGATGAGGAACACCGCGCACATGAGGCCGATGGGCACCGAGATGACCATGGCCCCCAGCGTGACCTCCAGCGTGCCGATGATGGCGTGCAGGATGCCGCCGTATCCGCCGGAGGGCGTGGGACGGCCGCCGACGACGCCGGTCATGTTGTAGGAGAGGAAGTTGAGGTTGAGCCTTTTGGCGCCCTTGCTGATGGTGGTCCACAGCACCGAGACCAGCGGGACGAGCGCGACCACGAAGGCCAACGTGATGAGCACCGCCATCACCGCGCTGCGGCGCTTGCGGGCAGCCACGTAGGACCTCGTCGGCGCGAAGCGCGAGAAATCGATGACGGGCGCCTTGTCCTGATCGGGCCCCTGAGGAGCCGCTGTCGCTGTCGTCGTCATTGCGCGCTCACTTTCTCGGTGATCCGACGTGCCGCGAAGTTCACCAGGAAGGTGATGAGGAACAGCACCAGACCGGTGCCGATCAGCGTCGACACGCCAAGGCTGTTGGCCTCCGGATACTGGGCGGCGATGTTCGCGGCGATCGTCTGGTTCCGGGATGCCTTGAGCAGGCGCACCGAATACGTCAGCCCCGGGGAAAGGATCATGAGCACGGCCATCGTCTCACCGAGGGCCCGGCCGAGTCCGAGCATGGAGGCCGAGATGACGCCGGAACGCCCGAAGGGCAGGACGGCGAGACGGACCATCTCCCACTTTGTCGCGCCAAGGGCCAGCGCGGCCTCCTCCTGCAGACGCGGCGTCTGGAGGAAGATGTCACGCGACATGGAGGTGATGATCGGCAGGATCATCACGGCAAGCACCACGGCCACCGTGGCCACCGTCCGAGGCGGGTTTGCCGCCGGTCCGGCGAAGATCGGAATCCATCCCAAGTACTTCGCCACCCAGTTCCAGAAGGGGGCGATGGCCGGCACCAGGACGATGCCTCCCCACAGGCCGTAGATAACGGAGGGGATCGCGGCAAGCAGGTCGACGATATAGCTCAGGACGGTGGCCACGCGTCTCGGCGCGTAGTGGGAGATGAACAGCGCGATCCCCACGGCGACGAAGAAGGCGAGGAGGAGGGCCAAAGCCGCGACGAGCACCGTGCCGAAGACCAGCGGCCCGACGTACTGCCAGAAGTTATGGGCGTTCCCGCCCGTGAAGGATTCAATGACCGCGGCGTTGTCCTTCTGATCGCCGCCAATCAGAGGCCATGCCCGGAAGAGAAGGAACAGCGCGACGGCCGCAAGCACGACAAGGATGAGGATGCCGCACCCGTAGGCGACTCCCTTGAAGACCTTGTCTGCGGTCCGTCCGTCCACTGCGCCGTATGACGACTTCGTGTCTTGCGAACTCAAGGATTCTCCTTATGCAACCCGGTCGGGCCCGGCGGCGGTATGCCCCGGTCTCCGCATCATCCATGACCGACACCGGACTCACACGCACTATCGTACCGATTCCCTGAGGACCCAGTACCGCTGGGGCGGGAAGGGACGGATGCGCGGCCGGAATCCGAAAGGACCCCGGCCGCGCTGAGGTCACTTGGTGACGATGGCGTCGATGGACTTGGTCACCTTGGCGCGCAGGGTGTCGCTCATCGGGGCGGAGCCGGCGTTGTCGGCGGCCGTCTGCTGGCCCTCCGAGCTCACGACGTAGGTCAGCCAGGACTTGACGAACTTCGCGGTGGTGGTGTCCTTGTAGGCGGGGCAGGCGATGTCGTAGGAGACCAGAACGACGGGATAGGCGCCGCTGGTGGTGGTGGTGTGGTCGAGCTTGATCACCACGCGGTTGTCGCCGGTCGCGGAGCTGTCAAGCGGCGACGCGTCGACGACCTTGGCGGCGGCCTCGGCCGAGTAGGGCACGTAGCTGTCTCCGACCTTGACGGAGACGGTGCCCAGGTCGCCGGCCTTGGAGGCGTCGGCGTATCCGATGGTGCCATCGGCCTGGCTGACGGTGCTGATCACGCCATCGGTGCCCTTGGCGCCCTGACCGACGCTGTTCGGCCAGTTCTCGCCGACCTCATAGCTCCAGGCGCTGCCCGCCGCATCCTTGATGTAGCTCACGAAGTTCTTCGTGGTGCCGGACTTGTCGGAGCGATGCACGACCGTGATGGAGGTGGAGGGCAGGTCGACGTCGGAGTTCTGGCTCTTGATGGCCGAATCGTTCCACTTGGTGATCTTGCCGTCGAAGATCTTGGCGATGGTCTCCGCGTCCAGGTTGAGATGCTTGCCCTTGCCAGAGATGCCCTTGAGGTTGAACACGATGGCGATGGGGGAGATGTACACCGGGATGTCGAAGGCCGTGCCCGAGGCGCACACGCTCTTGGACTGGCTGACCTGGTCATCGGTGAGGGAGGCGTCGGAGCCGGCCCATGCCGTGGCGCCCGTGAGGAAGGTGCTCACGCCGGCACCGGAGCCCGTCGGGTTGTAGGCGATCTTGGCGTCGGGATTCTTCTCGGTGTATCCGGCGATCCAGGCCTCGACGGCCGACTCCTGGGCGCTGGAGCCCGCGCCGGAGAAGTTCCCGGAGATCGTCTCAGTGGACGAGGACGACGACGAGGACGACGAGGACGAGGTGTTGTCGCCGCACGCGGCGAGCGTGGCCATCATGGCCAGACCGGAAACCGCGGCGATCGAACGGACGAGGACTGTGTTGCGCATGTTTGTGCTTTCCCTCTTGCTTCTGCTTTTCTTCTTGCTTCTGCTGTCATCTTCGGCGACCTGCGCCGCCATGTGCCTCGGACGGCCGCGGGGATCCACCCCGGGCATCATCACCACGGCACACTGTGGTTCATGACATCTCCAGCCTAGAAAGCCGACGGAGCGCGAGAAGCTGTGACGGGTGAACGGAAGATGAACAGTTGCTGATGACGGTGCCACGCCACGACGAGCATACGGAACCCGGGAAACGACAGCGCAATCCGTCGGTCCCGAACCCGGTCCCCCGAATCCCGCCGGCCTTGGATGCGGCAGGCCCCGGACGATCCTCCCGGGGCCGTCGGCACCGCGGCTCGTCAGTCCTGGGGCTCGTCGATCTTGTAGCCCAGACCGCGTACCGTCGTCAGCAGCTCGGGATGGGAGGGGTCCCGCTCGATCTTCGATCGCACGCGCTTGACATGCACGTCCAGAGTCTTGGTATCGCCCACATAGTCGGATCCCCATACCCTGTCGATGAGCTGATGCCGGGTGAGCACCCTCCCCTTGTTCTGCAGCAGGTATTCGAGAAGCTCGAACTCCTTGAGGGGGAAGAAGACGGACTCCCCCGAGACCATGACCTGATGCTGTCCGACGAGCATGGAGACGCCCCCGCAGGTCAGCGGGATGTCGTCGTCCGAGGGACCGGTAGAGTCCTGGCGAATCGCATCCCGACGCATCACCGCCCGGATCCTGGCCAGAAGCTCGCGGAAGGAGTAGGGCTTGGTGACGTAGTCGTCGGCTCCGATCTCCAGCCCGACGACCTTGTCGATCTCCGTGCTCTTCGCGGTGAGCATGATGATGGGTACGCGGCTCTGCTCGCGGATTCTGCGGCACAGGGCCGTGCCATCCAGTCCGGGCAGCATGAGATCGAGCAGCACCAGGTCGACGCCGCCTCGGGTGAACAGATCGAGTCCCTCCTCACCCGTGGCGGCCGCCGAGACGTCATAGCCCTCCCGTGTCAGCTGATACACCAGCGGCTCGCGGTACGACTCCTCGTCCTCCACGATGAGAATGCGCGTCATGTCTGCCTTTCCCTCTGCGCGACCGAACCAGTGGCCGGAAATGTGGTGGGATCCGCTCTCCATGGTAGCCTCGACCGCCGCCCCCCGTCGACGGGCGTGAAGCGGCGTCACGGCGACCCATCCGACGCGGCATCACGCCGTGGCCTCGACGGGGTCTGCGGCCGGCGAGGAAGCCGACGGACCACGACCCGTCATGGATCCGGGCAACGGCCCATCTACATCGTCACCTGCCGCTCCCGCATGCGAACCGACCGCCGCCGCGTCGGAACAGCTCCCCG
This sequence comes from uncultured Bifidobacterium sp., assembly GCA_937876495.1. Classification (GTDB taxonomy): domain Bacteria; phylum Actinomycetota; class Actinomycetes; order Actinomycetales; family Bifidobacteriaceae; genus Bifidobacterium. The sequence continues at coordinate 11,848 of CALEGL010000007.1, read as the reverse complement.
GCACCGTCGCGGCGGAACCAGATCCGTCCACCATCGGAGGGTCGGCCGCCGGAAGATCGATGGTGAAGGTGGATCCCTCGCCCTCGCGCGACCACACGCTGATACGACCGCCGCACTCCTGGACGCAGTGCTTGGTGATCGCCAGACCGAGCCCGGAGCCTCCCGTCCGACGGGAACGTGCTGGATCGACCCGATAGAACCTCTCGAAAACGCGTCCCAGGGATTCGGCGGGAATCCCTATCCCCTGGTCGACGACGCGGATCATCACCCTGTCGCCCGACCGCACGATGCCGACGCCCACCGTCGTGCCCTGCTCCGAATAGCGAATGGCGTTCTCGACGAGATTCTTCACTGCCATGGTGATGGCCTCCCTGTCGGCCATGACGGTGCATCGCCCCGATTCCTCCTCCGGCCGCCCGTCCCGCGGCACGGCGACGTCCACGGAACGACCGGCGAGGGAGATGCGGATGCCGATGCGCTTGTCCTTCGCCTGCACCATGTTCTGCGAAACGGCGTCCCTGACGATGTCGATGGCCGGGACGGGCACCATGCTCAGCAGCGGGTTGGTGACGTCCGCGCGCTGCAGGTCGATGAGGTGCCCCACGAGCTCGATCAGCCGGCGGGCTTCCGTGGAGACCCGGCCCGAGAAGTACCTGACGGCCTGGGGGTCGTCGGCCGCATCGCTGATGGTCTCCGCCAGCAGCGAGATGGCGCCGGCAGGGGTTTTGAGCTCATGGGAGACGTTCGTCACGAAGTCCCGCCGCATGGATTCGAAGCGCCTCTGCTCGCTGACGTCCTTGATGAAGACGGCATAACGGTCCACTGCGACAGGCCCCACCCGCACGCTGAGATGCGCCGCCTGCCCCACGGGATCCTGTCCAGCGGGGACGCCCCGGCCGGAACCCCTGTCCACGTGCGGATGGCGGGTGACGGTAATCTCCCGCTCGCGCACCCTCCCGTCGGAGACCACTCTGGCGAGGATGTCCTCGACCTCCCTCGCGACGAGCCGCCCCCCTTGGACGACGCCCAAGGCCGAGGCCGCCGGACTGACGTAGCGCACGAGGCCCGTGGCGCCCACCAGTATCATCGCCGAGGGCATGACCTCGACCAGACGCCGTTCTGCGTCCCCGACGTCGACGTCCTCGCCGAACAGCGTCGGTGTCGTCCCATGCTCTGCGCCGGACCGCGCGGAAGGAGCGGAAGGACGAGATGCGACCCTGCCGAGCATGAAGGCCAGACCCGCCACGGCAAGGCAGACCATGGCCGCGACGATGACGGGCGTCAGCGTGGAATCCATCGCACCTCCCCTGTCAAGGCCAGACTAGCGGGGTCCGCCACGTCGTCGGAGGGGAATGGACGAAAGTTTCCCTTCCATTAACCCTGCGCGATGCGGTCAGCCGCCGTCCCGCACGCGATGGACGACGAATCCAGCCGTCTGATGATGTCCGTGGCCACCGCGGCCGCCGTGTCCGCAAAGCGGGAGACGTCGAAGGTGGCGAATTCGTCGTAGGCCGTGTCGGCGTTGTCGCTCAGCGCCCGGATGACGAGTCCCGGCACCCCGTTGCGCCCGGCGACATGAAGCACTGCCGCCCCCTCCATCTCCACGGCGTCGGCACCCGTCTGGAGCACAGCGGAGCGCCTGAGCTCGTCGGTGTCGACGAAGCGGTTCCCGGAGGCTATGATGCCCGTGATGTGATGGATGCCGTGGTCGGTGAGGACCCCGTCAGCGATCTCCACGAGGCGGTCGTCGGAACGGAACTCCTGCAGCTTCGGCGCCCACTGCCCGACGAGTTTCATGTCGGTGTCGAGATACCGCACCGTCCCGCCGATGACCACGTCGTTGACGTGAAGGTCGGGATTGATGTTGCCGGCGATGCCCGAGAAGATCACGGCGTCGGGATGGTACGCGTCGATGAGGCGCTGCGTGGTTGCGGCCGCGTTGACGAGCCCCATGCCCCCGACGGTGACGGCCACGCGCACGGGGTCTCCGGCTTCCGTGTCGAGCAGACCGACGACGACGTCAAGGCTTGCCCCCGACTCCGTCGATGCACCGCGCAGACGTCCGGCGATGAGGGCGGTCTCCTCCTCGAGGGCACCGATCACCGCCACCGTAGGGATGCGTCGGGTCCCTCCGTTGCTTCCCTCCGACGTCCCGCGGCCGTCCTCGTCCATCGTTGCCATGTCATCGCTCCATTCCGTGTCATTGCTCGTTCCCGTCCGCGTCGATCCGCGCGCCCGGCCCGTCCTCAGCTCCAGCGCCTCGTCGACACGGCGTCGGCGAGCGTGCGCAGCAGATTCTCGGTGTCCGGCCAGGACAGGCAGCGGTCGGTGATGGACTGGCCGTAGGTCAGCCGACCCAACGGAGCGGCCTTCTGGTTGCCACCCACGATGAAGCTTTCCATCATCACCCCCGTGACGCCCTTCTCCCCCGAGGCGACCCGTGAGGCGACGTCCCGCACCACCTCCGCCTGGCGATGCTCGTCCTTGCTCGAGTTCCCGTGCGAGCAGTCGATGACGAGCCCGTGGCTCGCCGCCGAATCGGCGGGCATCTCCTCGCGGATGGCCTCCATGGCCGCCCGCACCGATGCGGCATCGTAGTTGGGGCCATGGCTCGACCCCCGCAGCACGACATGGCAGTCCGGATTGCCCAACGTCTCGACGGAGCAGGCGCGCCCCAGATGGTCGATGCCGAAGAAGGCGTGGCGCTGCGCGGCGGCGTAGCAGCCGTTGATGGCGGGTTTGACGGAGCCGTCCGTGGCGTTCTTGAAGCCGACCGGCATGGACGGCCCGCTGGCGAGCTGGCGGTGGATCTGGCTTTCCGTGTTCCTCGCCCCGATGGCCCCCCAGCTCACCGCGTCGGCGAGGTACTGGGGGCTGGTGGGCTCGAGGAACTCCGTGGCCGCGGGCAGCCCCCGCGCTACGACGCCCAGCAGGATCCGTCTGGCGAGAAGCAGCCCCTTGGCGATGTTGTGACTGCCGTCGATGTCGGGATCGTTGATCAGTCCCTTCCACCCGATGGTCGTACGTGGCTTCTCGAAGTACACGCGCATGACGATGAGCAGACGGTCGCTCAGCTCCTCGCGCAGGCGGGCCAGACGGCCCGCATAGTCGAGGGCGGCCTTCGGATCGTGCACGGAGCAGGGCCCGACGATGACGAGCAGACGGTCGTCCTGCCCGTACAGGCAGGCGCGGATCTCGTCCCTCGAGGAGGCCACGGTCTCCTGCCCGTCCGGGGGGAGCGGCAGCTCGGACAGCACCTGCGCGGGCGTGGGAAGCGGTTCGAGCTCGAGCACGCGGCGGTTGATGATGCGGCTGACGCCCACCTCGTCCTCCCAGCGGGGCACGTCGGTCGCCACCAGCGGGTTCTTCCCCTCGGCCATGGCCTGGCGGATCGCTCTGAGCTCCTCGGGGGTGTTGAGGGGGACGTCGCCGACGGACAGCACCGCTCTGGCGTCGGCCTCGGACGGCGTCGCCGGGGAATCCTGCTGCTGCATGCCTTCTCCTTACGTTCCCTCCCAGAATAGAACCGGACGCGCGAACGCCGGACGCGGGGCCCGCACATGGCGAACGCCCGAACCACACGAGGCCCCCGCATGCGACGGTCGAACGGAGCCGGAGACGCGCGACCCGCGTCCGGCGATGGGAACCGTCGTCCCGGTCAGCGGCGCAGCGCGCGCCGCGCGGTCACGGCGTCGGCGAGCAGCCTGAGCAGTCCCTCGGTGCGGTCCCAAGGGATGCAGGCGTCCGTCACCGACCTGCCGTACACGAGCCGATCAAGCGGCGCCGGCCTCTGGTGCCCGCCGAGCAGGAAGCTCTCCATCATCACGCCGAGGATCCCGGGCTCCCCCTGGGCTATGCGGGCGGCAAGCTCCTCGACGACTCCGGCCTCGCGCACCTCGTCCTTGCCGCAGTTGCCATGGGCCGCGTCGATGACCAGCCCGTGCTCGCTCGGCCCCGAGGCCTTCGCCTCCCGCAGCTCCTCCAGCGCCGCGGCGACGGAGGAGCTGTCGTAGTTAGGTCCGTGGCTCGACCCGCGCAGCACGATATGGCAGTCCGGATTGCCCTTCGTCTCGGCGGAGATGACGCGCCCGTCGAGGTTGATGGACAGGAAGTGGTGTTCGAAGGCCGCCGTGAAGCATGAGTCCGCCGCGGCTCGCACCGACCCGTCGGTGGAGTTCTTGAAGCCCACCGGCATGGACAGCCCGCTGGCGAGCTCTCGATGCACCTGGCTTTCGGTGTTCCTCGCTCCGATGGCCCCCCAGCTGATGAGGTCGCAGAGATACTGGGGCGTGATGGGGTCAAGCCATTCGGTGGCGGTGGGCAGACCGAGACCGAGCACGTCGGTGAGCACCTTGCGCGCCAGCCACATGCCCTTGCGGATGTTGAAGCGACCGTCAAGGTCGGGGTCGTTGATAAGTCCCTTCCATCCGATAGTGGTACGGGGCTTCTCGAAGTACACCCGCATGACGACGAGGATGCGGTCGGCGAACTCCGAGGCCACGGGCGCCAGACGCGAGGCGTAGTCATGGGCGGCCTTCGGGTCGTGGATGGAGCAGGGCCCGACGATGACGAGCAGACGGTCGTCTCGGCCATGCAGGATGTCACGGATGGCCTGCCGCGAACCGAGGACCAGCGAGCTCATGGCGTCCGTGAGAGGAAGCTCCCTGATGAAGGCCCTGGGCGCTGGGATGGGGTCGAGCTGGCGGATGTTCACGTCCACCGTCTCGGGAAACACCGCCCTGTCGTCCAGACGTCCCGCATCCTGCGAACTTCCAGGTCCCCGTAGCTCCACCATCGCTGCGTCCGCCTCCTTCGCGCCGTCGGCGCACGAACTCACCACGATAGCGGAAGGTCCGGCCACGGAATGCGCACCGGGCCGCATAGGAAACAGGGAACGCCGCCGGTGTGGGGACCCGTGGCCGGCGGCGCGGATGCATCCGGGGACGACCGGGCGAACGTCAGCGGGCGAGGGCCCCCATCGGGTCCCAGGCCGGCAGCATGATGGCCGGCTCGTCAAGCGCCGTCTGATACTCCGCCGGCAGCATGTCGCGCGGGACGGCGATCTCGTACACATACTCGGTGAACCAGTCGTCGGACATGGTGAAGTAGCCTTTGTCGCCGACCTTGTCTCCCCAGGAGTTCTCCACACGCCAGCGGCGGGTCGTCTTCCCGTCGTCGGCGACGTCCACGCCGACGAAGGCCATGGCATGGTTCATCGCGGAATCCGCGAAGCGCACGCGACCCTCCTTGTCGAGGTCGAAGTCGACGCCGTACACGCGACCGTACTCGAACAGGTCGGTGGCCCAGGCGCCCTGCTCCCGGTCCATCATGGGATGGCAGTCGGCCCCGAACCAGACGGGAAGCGACAGCTCCGTGAGGATCCGACGGGCGCAGTCCTTCATGAAGGCGTTGGGCACGTTGAGATACTCCGTGGGCGTTCCACCGGCCACGTTGCCCAGATGCTCGATGCCGATCTTACGTCCCTTGGGATGCTCGGGGCGCGGGTCGTCGACGAGGCACACGTAGTCCTCGAGCCCGGCGTCCACGTAACGCCTCCAGAACTCCACGGGGGTGGTCTCGCCGTCGCGATGGAAGACGCCGTCCGTGTCGGTCCACTCCCAGTCGAAGCTCTCCGGAGGCTCTCCCAGATGAATGGTGAGCATGCGGTGCCCGTCCTCGAGCGTGGAGGCGGCGATCTCGTCGATGCGCGAAGGGTCCGCGTACATGCGAGCCACCGCGGTGTGCAGAAGCCGGCGCAGCTGGACGTTCATCTCCCCCGTGCTCTTCGACGAGGCGGTCTCCGGATACAGGTCCTTGGGCACCGCGCCGTATTTGCGGTAGACGTTCAGGGCCATGGTCCACTGGCCGCCGTCGCCCATGGCGTCGTGCAGCAGATGCTGCATGAGCCGGGAGTCCGAGCGTTCGCCGGCGCGGATGAGACCCGCCACGTCGCCGAGGAAGTAGTTGATGCGCTCGAGCTTGTCGTAGTACATCGCGAAGTTCTGGGAGAACTCGAACTCCTTGACCTTCAGCGCCTTGCGGGCGATGAAGCGCGCCACGTTGAGCGAGCTGAACAGCCAGCAGCGTCCCGAGCGGTCCTGATGGGTGACCTGCCCGTCATCGAGGCTGACGGAGAAGCGCCTCTGCAGCCGACGCGACCTGTCGTAGTTGCGTGCCACGCTCTGGATCCCGGCCGCCGTGACCGCATCCATGGCCAAGCGGCGCGCCGGATCCGCCTCGAACCCCTTGCGAAGCGCGCCAAGCCTGTTCCCGTCGAGAACATCGATCGACACCGTCTCAGTCTCCTTCAGAATCATCGGAACGGGTATCCCCGGCCCCGCCGTTCACGGAGTCGACGGCATCCACCACGCTTCCCGGAGCGATCACGGTGGTCATCTCCCCGGCGGATTCCTGCTCGTCGTCGATGTCCGAGGCTTCGGCTTCGGACCCATCGGAATCCGATGTCACATCCTTCGAGTCCTGGTCGCCATCGGAGGCCTTGCCCTGACCGGCCCCCTCGTTCGCCGCGGCCTCTGCGGCCCCGGCGAAGTCGAATCCGGAGAAGGCCTTGACGAACATGCTGCGCAGCTCGCTCACGCGCTGGGTGATCATCGCCTCGCGCTGCTGAAGCTCGGCGATATGTCCCTCGAGCCCATCGAGCTCGGACTTGGCGGCCTGACGACGCTCCTCGATCTGGCGCGCGGCGTCCTTCGACGCCTTGTCGAGGATCTGGGCGGCCTTCGCGTCGGCGTCGCCGCGAACCTGCGCGGAGTAGTCATCGGCGGCCTTGCGGACGTCGGCGGCCTTGGCAATGAGGTCGTCGCACTCCTTCTTGGTCTGTGCGCGGCGCTCCTCGAGACTGGTAAGCAGCTGTCCGACCTTCTTCGTCGCGTCGTCCTGCTGGGCGGCGATATCGGCACGGATATGCTCGACCTCGGCGCTCACCTTGCTGATCACCGTGGTGCGGTGCACCTCCGCCTGGTCGCTGATGGCCTGCGCCTTGGACTTCGCCGCATCGGTGATCTCCGATGCCCGGCGCTGCGCCTCGGTCATCATCCGAGACACCTGCTCGCGCACGTCCGCCAGCTTCTTGTTGGCATCGGCGAGCGCAGCCTCGATCTGGTCGTTGGTCTCACCCTTGAGCTGGGCGACCTCCTTGCTGGCGGCCTCACGCTGTTCGGCGACCCACTTGGCCGTGCTGGCCTTGAGCTCGGACAGCTCACGCTCCTGCGTGGAACGTTCGGAGGCGAGCTTCTTGGCATGCTCCTGGCGGGCGTTCTCCAGCTCGAGCCTGGTGGTTTCGCGCTGTTCGGATACGTCCTTCTCCGTCTGAGCCCGCAGCTGGGCGGCATCGTTCTTCGCGGCCGTGGTGACCGTATCGGCATCGCTCTGCGCCTTGGCGACGATGGCCCCGGCGTTCTTCTTGGCGTCCGAGATGATGTGCGAGGCGTCCAGGCGCGCGTTGTTGAGCAGGGTCTGCGCCTGGGCCTTGGCGGCCTGGCGTATGGAGGCGGCATCCCTCTTCGCTCTTTCGATAAGCTCGGTGCTGGTCTGCTCCGCGGAGGCCAGCAGCTGCTGGGCATTGGCTCCCAAGGAGGCGAAGGTACTCGACTTGCCTGCCTTGCTGGCCTTGGTCTTCTCCTCCTGGAGCTTGGCCTGAAGCTGCAGTATCGCCTCATCGCTGGAACGAACCTGCTCGCGCAGCCTGGTCAGCGTCTCCTGGGCCGAAATGAAGGCCTCGTCGACCTTGTCCTTGTCATAGCCCCGCAGCACGATCGGGAACCGATCCACCATGTTGTGTCCTTTCATCGCGGGTGCCGGGCACCCCGCAACCAATCACCGATTGCACTGTATCGCATGTGGGTCGCGGGAAACGGCGTGGTGGGCAATCTCACGTATTCCCACACATCACGCTTACGATGCGGCACCGGCGGGTCGGGATGGGGCGGCACGTGGCGGCGAACAACGGCTAGGAGACGAGAACGTCGTCCCCGGCACCGCGCCAGTGACGCACGGTCATCCCCACCACGTCCCTCAGGGCATCGGTCTGTCTGTCCACGGCCAGACCACACGAGGAGGACGGGTCGTCGGGGACGGGCGGCAGACTGACGAACCCCGCCAACGCGCGTCCTCGGGAATGGGCCCAGTCCAGCAGACGGTAGAACAGCGAGTTGCACACCCATGTCCCGGCATCCGAGCTCAGGGTCGCGGGGATGTCGTCGTGGGAGAAGTCCCTGAGAATCGCCCTCAACGGAAGCCGCGTCCAGTAGGCCGCAGGACCCCCGGGGCGAACCGGCTCGCGACGTACGCCGCCGGCATCATCGTCCTCGTGACGATACTCCATGAGATTCGTCGCGCAGCGCTCGAGCTCGATGCCCCTGGCGGAGCGCTTGAGCCCCGTGGCGACGACGATGGCGGGATCGGTCCGGGAGATGACCTCGGACAGCGCCGGCCACGTCTCCGAGAAGCTGACGGGAAGGATCGCCTCGTGGACGTCGACGTCGAGGCCGTCCTGCGTCCCCACGCCCTCCGCCGCGAGTCTGCGCGCGACCTGGAGGGAGGGGTTCGCGTCCACCCCCTCGTAGGGGTCGAACCCGGACACGACCACGCTGATCCGACTCATCGCCGAACCCCCTGCGCACTCGTACCGTCCATCGCCACCCGACTGCGAACCTCTCTCGGGCGCATGCCGACGAAGGGATTCTCCGTCAGGGCAGCGGCCGGGTTCGTCACGGATGGGGCCGACCCGGCCGCATCGGACCGACCAACGTCAATCCGCCGGGCGATGCGCTCGGCCTCCGGCATGTCGGCCCGCGTGGTGATCTTGATGTTGTCCGCATCGCCGTCCACGATGACCACCCGATGGTCCGGAAGATAGTCAACGACCACCTGGGTGTCGTCGGTGGGGGCGAAGCCGGGGTCGCCGGCGGCCAGAGCATAGGCCCGGCGGATGGTTCCGAAGCGGAAGGCCTGGGGCGTCTGGGCCCGGTACATCCTCGACCGGTCGGGGACGTCGCTGATGATCCTGCGCCCCCCCACGACATCGGTGACGAGGATGGTGTCGGTGGAGGGCACGGCCACGGTGGCTGCGTCGACGCCGTCCAGGGCGTCGATACAGCCGTCGATGCATCGCGAGGAGACGAAGGGCCGCACGCCGTCGTGGATGAGCAGCTTGGCCCCGGCGGGAATACCCGCCGATTCGAGAAGCCGCAGGGCGCTGACGGTGCTGTCCGCCCGTCGCGGCCCGCCATCGACGATCGCCCTGACCTTGGGGTATCCGCATTCGTCGACGAGACGCTCCACCACGGGACGCACCCTCGGGTTGACGACGACGACGACGTCGGTCACCCTGTCATCGGCCTCGAAGGCCTCGATGCTCCAGCAGATGATGGGCCGGCCATCCAGGGTCATGAGCTGCTTGGGGCTCTCCGGATCGAAGCGCGTGCCGAAACCGGCCGCCAGAACCACAGCGACCACCGGCGTGACGGGTGCGGACCCCTCCGATTCGGATGCGACTGATGCGGACCGCGCGTCCGTCTTTCCGTCCGATGTCTTCTCGTCCATGCGCCCCACAGTAGGAGGCCGTCGACGACGTCTGACAGGCCGCCGGCCGTTCTGCACCGAATTCCCGCTATCGAGGCGTGAGCATCACCGGTTCCGCCTCACACCTCCCGCAGGATGAGGGCGAGCATACGTCCCTCATGCGCCTTGCCGGCGAGGAAGGCCCGCCGATGCGAATACCATAGGGGGTTCTCCAGAGTGCACATGCTGTGGCGTATGGACTCGATGCGCACGGCGAGGTCGACGTCCCCCTCGCCGTCCTCGCGGCAGAGGCGGGCGAGCTCCTCGTCCCGGTCAAGGTACTGCGTCGCCGCCGCCACGCGCGGGCGGGAGTCGATGACGTTGTCGCGCGGAATCCCCCCCGCGGCGAGCTCCTGCAGGGCGGCCGCGGCCAGGTCGATGCCCGGCCCGCCGAAACGCGTGACGGTATAGGTGCCGGGAAAGCGCGCGTCGAACCCGTCGGCAATAGTCCCTCCGACCTCATAGCAGTCCCCGCAGATGCGGGGTCCCAAGGTGGCCACGATGCCCTGCGGCGTGGCGCCCCGCGAGACCATGAGATCCACCGTGGAACGCAGGATTCCGCGCATCAGGCCTCTGCGCCCGCAGTGCGCCGCGGCGATGACTCCCGCATCGGCATCGCAGAGCATGACCGGCATGCAGTCGGCGGCGAACACCCCCAGAGCCAACCTGGCGGCCGACGAGACCAGACCGTCCGCACGAAGAACCTGACCGTCGCCATCGACGAGATCGCGGCCGGAGTCCGACTCCCGCGACGCACTGGCGTCGGCGTCCACTGCCACGGCCGAATGCACCTGGCTGACCAGCGTGATGGGGGCCCCAATGGTGCGGGAGAGGGCCATGCGGTTCGCCGTGACCTTCATCAGGTCCTCCCCGCCATGCGCGCCGAAGTTGCAGTCGGCGTAGTCGCCTTCGCTCACTCCCCCGAGCCGCGTGGTGTACACGACGCGAACCCCCGCGGAGAGGGCGATGGGGATGGTCACCGGAATGGGATTGCCCCATTCGTCGACGGGGGACATGGGGCTGCTGTCGATGATCCCGTCCTCATCGCGTCCGTCCGCTGGTGCGCTCATGCGCCCCATCGTACGCGTCGCCGCCGGGGCTTATCAGCCCAGCGCGGAGAGCTCCTCGGGGCTCAGCCGCAGATCGCCGGCCTTCAGACTGTCGAGGATGGTGGCGGGGCGATGCGCCCCGGGAATGACGAACACATGGTCGCCCTGGGCGAGCTCCCAGGCGAGCACGACCTGCTGGTAACTCACCCCGTGCCTTGCCGCCACCTCGCGGAAGGGATCGAACAGGGATTCCTTCTTGGGCTTGCGATATCCGCCCAGCGGGCTCCAGCACACGAAGGCCAGACCCATGCGGCCGGCATGCTGGAGCGTGTCGCGGGTCTGCTTCCAGATCGGAGAGAACTGGTTCTGCACGGCCACGAGCCTGTCACCGAGGATGTCATGGGCGATGTCGATCTGCTCCACCGATGCGTTGGAGACGCCGGCCGTCTTCGCCACGCCCTCGTCCACGAGCTCGCGGATGGCCTCGACCGATTCGGCGTACGGCACCTTCGGATCGGGACGATGGAAGTACAGCAGATCGATGGCGTCGACGCCCAGGGCGAGAGCCGACTCCTTGGCGTGGCGGATGAGGCTTTCGGGACGGCCGTCGACGTCCCAGGTGGGACGCCCGTCGGTGAAGTTGCGGTAATGCCCGACCTTGGTGGCGACGAGCACCTCCTCGCGCGGGCCCTTCCAGCCGTCAAGGGCACGACGGACGAGCTTCTCGCCGGTCTGCTCCTCCCCGCCCGAGCAGTAGTAGGCCCACGCGGTGTCAAGATGCCGGCATCCGGCGTCCAGGGCGGCGTGGATGGTCTCCACGCCCTTGTCCTCGCCGAGGTTGTTCTCGATGGTCAGAGGCATCTCTCCCAGACCGACGGCGGTGGTGTTGTAGGGACCTATATGGCGGTGAAGCATGGTTCTCTCCTTCGTTCTGCGGTCCGGGCGTCCGGGCAATGGAACCAGGAAACGGTCCGGGCGTATTCGCGCATCGGACGCCGGACGATGGACGCATCCGCGTATGCGGACGGCGGCGGAACACCGCTGACACCAGACTAGACCCCGGTCCGTCGACCCGACATGGACGTCGGCCGATCAGCCGGTTCCGCTTCCTCGTCCCCTCGCGTCGGTCGCAAAGCGGCAGGAACGCCCGCGTCCGCCGATGGGAATCCATGCGAGGCCGACCGTCATGGACTCCGCACGGGCCTAGCGGCCGCCGG
>CALEGL010000006.1 GCA_937876495.1 uncultured Bifidobacterium sp. | reverse complement strand
GGGGGTCGGGGGTGGCGCGTGACCCGTGGGACGGTACACGGGAGGGGGGAGTGGGGGCGGGCGCCGAGGAGGGCGGCGGCGGCGGCGGGGGCTTTCCGCGAATCAAGGCGGAGGGGAACGGCGGCGAGCGGCGGGGCGGGGGCGTTGCGTGGGTTGTGGATCCCGGCGATCGGCAGGGGCACGGGCAGGTCGACGGCGCCCGACCCGGCCACCCCCGCGGGCATCCGGACGGTGAAGCACTCCCTGCCGCTTCCGGCGCTTTCGCTCTCCGATGCGATGGAGACCAGACGCGCGCCGTTGAGGTCGCCGGTCCGCTCCGCCGGACGAGTGGAATAGGCGATGGCGCGGGCGGCGGTCGTGGCGTCGAGCGCGCGAAGCACCTCGAGTGCGCCCTCGTCGTCGGCGCAGATGACGATATGGCCCCGGGCGTGCCGCGCATGGTCGGCGAAGGCCGCGCGGTAGCGCTCCACGGTGCCGTAGTGGTCGAGATGGTCGGACTCGGCGTTGGTGATGATGGCGATGTCGGGCCGGTACTTGGCGAAGCTGCCGTCGGATTCGTCGGCCTCGGCCACGAGGACGGCCCCGGAGCCGGCGTGTCCGCCGTCCAGCGTGGTGCCGTCCGGCCCCTGGATGGTGCCGCCGATGGCATATCCGGGGTCGGCGAGCTCCCCGGTGCCGGCAAGGCGCAGGATATGGGCGAGCAGTGAGCTCGTCGTGGTCTTGCCATGCGTCCCGGCGACGGTGACGGACCGCCGGTCGGACATGAGCAGGGCGAGGACGTCGCTGCGATGGACGATCCGCAGACCCGCCTTCGCGGCGGCCTGGATCTCGGGGTTCCCGGGTCGGATGGCCGAGGAGTACACCACCGTCGATGCGCCCTGGACGTTCCGCGCGTCCTGCCCGATGGCCACGTCGGCGCCCAGGGAGGACAGACGCTCGGTGCGTGGACCGGAGGCCGCATCCGAACCGGTGACGGTGACGCCCCGCTGCAGAAGCATCTCCGCCAGGACGCTCATCCCGGCTCCTCCGATGCCGATGAAATGCGTGACCCCGAGCCAGTCGATCGTGAACCCGTCGGGGAACGCGGCCCGCGTGGGATCGAGATCGACGGCTATGGGATGGACGTCAGTGGACTTCATGTCGGACAATCGCTGTTCTCCTTGACCTGCAGGCGAGTGGCCTGTCTGCGATCTGATCCACGCGAATCGTCGCGATTCGCGCTCCTTGAGCACACGCCTCGCGCGCGTGTCCGCGTGCATCCGGTCCAGACCGGCGTGGTCCGGACCCTTTCTGTCAGTATGGCCGCACCCGGGGTCAAGACCTCTCCTCCCCCGGGACATCATGGGACGAACCCCCGCCAGCAAGTTCCAAGACGAGCCTCGCCATCCTGTCGTCGCCATCCCTGATCCCGTAGGACCAGGCATGCCCGCCCATCGCCGTCAGCCTCCCATGGTCGGCAAGAAGCCCCGGGATGGTGGATCGCACGTAGTCGGGGGTGAAGTCGCGGTCGGCGACGAGGACGCCGCCGCCGGCCCTCACGACGGGCTCGGCATTGAACCGCTGCTCGCCGTTGCCGATGGGCAGCGGGACGTACGCCGCTGGCAGTCCCAGAGCGGCGAG
>CALEGL010000005.1 GCA_937876495.1 uncultured Bifidobacterium sp. | reverse complement strand
GAGGGGGGGGGGCGGGGGGGCGGGGGCGGGGAGGAGGGGGCGGCGGGGGGGGGGGGGCGGGACGGCGGGTCCGCGGTGGGGGAGGACGCGGGGGGCGCGAGGGGGCCGGGGGAGAGCGAGGGCACCGCGGGCGCCGAGGTTTCTGCCGGAGGTGAGGACGGCGGAGTCTCCTGTGACACTGCGTCTTCCGCTGGCTGCGAGGCTGGCAAAGCCTCCTGCGAGACCAGGTCATCAGTCGACCCATGCTGCGTTAGGGGTTCGGACTCGGATCCGGGTTCGGACCGCGCAAGCGGTGCGGACTCCGCCGGCGACTCGGGCCGCTGGGCGAAGCTTGGCGGCCGCCGTCCGGAGGCCGCCAGGGCCTGTGCGGACCGGCGACGCTGAGCCGCGGACCCGAAGGAGGGTATGTCCGTTTCCGTCTGTGGCGACGGCGTGACGAATATCTCGGTGTTCGCGGTGGATTCCGGGGAGGCGGCGGCATCGCGGCCGTCGGCGGTCGTGGGTGACGCGTGGGCTTGGCCGGTATCAGCGCCGGCGGCGCGTGATTGATAGGCATCACCGGGGTGGGGTGCGAGCTATGCCGCCCCGTGGGCCGAACGGGCGTGGTGTGGCGAGGCGCGGGAGGGCGGACCGCGGGGAAGCACGGCATCAGCGGGCGCAGCGGAGGCAGACGCGACGCCATCGGATTCAACGGCGGCGCCCGCGGAGGCGGCATCGACGACATCCGGTTCGACCACGTCCGATTCGACGGCCTTGGACGTCACGACCCTGGGACGTCGACGCGACCCCTCATGTGCGGACGCCACGGTGCCATCCCTGGACGAACCCGCCGCGGCGTCCGCCGATGACACGATCCTCCCGCCGAATGCATCCTCGCCGTTCGTCGTCATCGTCGCATGCCTGCCATTCCCCCGGGTCCGACCCGGAATCGCCTGTCAGCGTCTCCAGACTATCCCGCGGATGCGGCGAGAGGGAAGAAAGAGGGAATAAACATCATCCCGACAACCGCGCCGCTTCGAGCATGAGAAGCATGCCGCCGGCGAGCCAGCGGTAAAGGTCGGTCCAGTCGCCGGAGTCGAAGTCGGCGTCGCGGCGCACGACGATCGCGCGCCCCTGCCTGGCGGCGTCCGGCGCGTCCCAGTGCAGTCCGACGCCCTGCTCGGCCCCCGCGGACGTCCCGCTGGCGAGGCGTCCGGGCGCACCTCCTGTTATGGGCGTAAGCAGCATCTCCACGCGGCCGCGACGTTCGACGAGCCGACGGTAGCGGTTGGCATCGGAGAAGTACAGATCCACGCCGACGTATCCGTCGCGCAGCCCGAGCAGCGCATCGACATGGCATCCGGATTCGCCGATGCCGTACGACGTCCAGGAGCCGGTTCCGGACTTCCTCAGGGACAGGTCGCCGAACGCGTCGACGACGTCCGGCCGTCCGGCGCAGCAGCGGTGGAAGTCCTCCCAGAACATGAGTCGCGTGCTGGTCTTGTCGGCGGTGCGCACGCCGCCGATGGCGCGAAGATAGCGGGAGCGCACCGCAGCGAGCGATGATCCGTCCGCGCCCCAGAAGTCCCAGCCGTTGGCCTTCGCCGAACCGCCGGCCAGGGCGATGTCGCGATGCGCGGCCGCGGAGGGGCTGTCGAACTCCTCGCCGTTCTCCAGCCGGATGCGGTAGTCGTCGGTGACGACCGCCCGCGCCGGGTATTTCGCGCTGCGGCCGACGAGCACGTCCCCGGAATCCAGCAGCCCGAACAGGCACAGGTCACGGAAACCGACGGTCGGGCGACCGGCCGCGCTCCTCCCATCGGAAGAGGCCTCCGCACCAGCGACTCCGTCCCCGCCGCGAGCGCCGCCACGCCCCCCGCGCTTCGTCACGCGATAGCGTTCGATGACGTCCTGCGGCAGATACGGCATGGGCCAGGTCCCGACGGCCCGCTCGGCGAGCTCCTCCCCGCGCGCGGTGATGGTCTCATCCGTCCATGCCTTGGCGGCCCTGAGCGTCCGGTCGATGTCCAGGCCGCTGCCGTCATACCCGCCGATCAGCCGGCTCCTCTTCTCCTCGAAGCTCGCGTCGGACAGCTCCGAGTTGTAGGCGGTGAGCGTGAGGTTGCCGAGGCGGTTGGCGTCGCGCTCGAACATGTCCTCGCAGTCGGGCCCGAGCATCGAGCGCCATTCCTCATGGGCGAGCGCATTGCGCGGCATGATGTGCTCGATGGTGTAGACGCCGTGCGCGAAGTCGATGGGGTTCCTGGGACGCCGCGAGTTCTCGAGAGTGGCGAGCAGATACAGGCTCCGGCGGAAGGCGTAGCAGTCGCGCGTGACGAGCGTCGAGCGGAACTCCTCGTCATCGGGCATGCGCCGCGTGGTGCCGGCCTCGCCAAGCAGCATGGCCTCGAAGGCCTCCCGGATGTTGCCTCCGTCTCGCCGCACCTGGTCGAGGCGTGCGATAAGAGAGGACAGGAAGCCGCCCAGACCGTTGCCGGCCACACCGCATGCCATGCGTCGGAAGAGATAGGAGTCAATCGTGCGCAGCATGGAGACGAGGTCGGGCGTGGACAGCGCCGAGGCCGCCTGACCCGCGGAATCGCCGCCGAGCCCCGTGCCGGTCCCGGCACCGAGACCCGCGCCAGGACCTGTTGATTCGTAGTCGGCCGCTTCGTCGGCCATCCCGTCGTAGGCCATACCGGCGGCCATCGGACCGTAGCCCGCCGGTCCGGGAGCGATGGATCCCGGATCGGAGGGCAGCCAGTCGCGGGCCGACCCCTGCCAGGGGTCCGAGGCCGTCCCCACGGAGGACTGCCCGTCATGCCAGTCGAGAAGCGTCATGACGAGCGGCCATGCGACGGACACGTCCAGCATGCGCAGACGGGCGAGAGCGGCGTCGAGCCTGGGGTCCTCGGTCCCGCGGAAGGCGATGGCCGCGTAATGGCCGGCGAAGCGCCGCATCTCGCGCAGCAGCGGGACGACGGAGACGGAGGTCTCCGAAATGCCTGCCGTTGAACCGCCCGCAGCACCGCCCGCAACGGTACCGGCCGCGGCACCGGCCGACACCGAGCCACCCAACGCCCCGACCGTGGCGTCCTCACGAGCCTCGCGATAGCGCCGGAACTCGCGGAACAGGTCGCGGGACACCACCGGAGCGGGCGCGTTGACGACGGTGAGCCAGTCGTGGAGGAACCCGTCGAAGCGTTTGTCATCGGCGGCGGCCGCCGAAGCCTGAGCATCCGAAGCCTGAACACCTGAAGCCGAACCCACAACGGACGAGCCAGAGGAACCCGCTCCTGCACGAGCCGTTCCCGAAGCTCCCCCGGCTCCCGTCGCCGGTCCCGAGTTGCGCACGGGCGAGAGGATCTCCTCGATGGGCCGCCACTGGTTGCGATACAGGTCGGCCTGGTCGTCGATGGGCAGGCCCATCAGCACCTCGTTGCGCACGAGATCGGCTACGGAGAGGTCCTTGCCGGTGGAGTTCATCGTCTCGAAGATGAGCTGCGGGTCGTCATGGCCCTGGGTGAGCGAGATCGAGACGACCTCGAGGCGCCGCAGACCCGTCCACACGACGTTGGTGTCGGCGATGCCCGCTAGGCGACGCCGGAAGAAATCGAGATTGGCGAGCAGCCGCGTCGAGGACCGGTCGACGGGCGCGTCGGTGTTCTCGAGATGGTCGAGAAGCGAGCGCAGCGTGGATTCGTCGCCCTGCGTGAGCGTGAGCCGGTAGTGGTCGTCGCCGTGGTGAGACGGGTCCACGAGGTAGCCGCTGCCAAGGATCTTCTCGGAGGAGAAGGCGAGGGGCGGAAGGACTGCGGCCGAGACGGCCGAGACGGCCGAAGCCGCCGGAGTCGCCGAAATTGCCTGCGCCGCTGAGGAGGCGGTGTCCGACGCTGCGGCACCGGAAGCCGAAGTGCCCGGACCCGGGGATCCGATTCCCATGCCCTGCGACGAGGGCGCATGCTCCCGCGCGTATTCGGCGAGAGCGATGAGCAGCAGCGTGAGCGTGGTGATGCGCTGCTGGCCGTCGATGACGAGCAGAGGCGTGACGCCCGCGGCGGACATCGTGCCGTCCTGGATCCACACCACGGCCCCGGTGAAATGCGTGGCGCCCCTGGGTCGGCGCCCGACGGCGAGGATGTCCTGCCACAGGCGCTCGCACTGCTCCTCGTCCCACGAGTAGGGGCGCTGGTAGACGGGGATGACGAAACGGTGGCCCGCGGACGTGAGCAGGTCGACCAGGGAAAGCGGTCCGGCGTTCATCGCAGGACCTCCATCCGATTGACCCTGGTCATGTCGCCACAATCCCCCTGCCTGAATGCCCCGCGCATGCCCTTACGATAGCGC
>CALEGL010000004.1 GCA_937876495.1 uncultured Bifidobacterium sp. | reverse complement strand
TGAACCTCCTGAAGAACGCGCTGAGCTTCTCCACCACGCGCTGCTTCTTCTCCGCATGCCCTCCGTGGGCGGTGAAGCGTGAGGCGGGCGACAGGATGGTCGTGATGGCGGTCCCCTCAGTCTCCAGGGCGCCATCCCTGAACGCGTCGCCGACGAACCTTCTGGTCGGCTCGGGCTTGAGATTCTCCTGGCGGATGATCTCCTGGAGCTCGTGGTCCCGCCTCCGGTCGATGAACCGCCGCCATTCCTCGTCCACGGCGCCGGTGAGGGACACCCCGTCGACGAAGTCCTCGATGAGGTCCTTCTTGTCGCGCAGGCTGGGGCTGGCGTCCACGGCGCGGCTTATCTCGGCGCGAATCTCCCTGTCCTTGCCGTCGCCGTGCTCCTGCCGGTACTTCTCGACGAGCATGAGGATGTAGTCGACGTTGATCTCCACCTGCTTGACCAGCTCGATCTCGAAGACCACGTCGTCGTTGATGCTCTCCTTGTCCGCGTCCCCTGTCCTGCGGTAGTCGGCGTACAGGTCGAGGTACATGCTGCGGTAGTCCTGGCTGTCCCGCTCCGACAGGATCTCATGGCCCGCATACTCGTCGAAAGATCCCAGGATGTTCTGCAGTCGCAGGATCGCACCGAACAGGGCAATGAACGCCTTCTGCCTGCCCTCCCCCACGATCTGCTCGCCAAGCGGGTACGAACCGACGAGCTCGTCGACCTTCTCCGCGTACTCCCGGTAGTAGTCGTCGTAGGGCTTGAGAAGCACGATGCCCTTGGCATCCTTGTTGCCGAACAGCTCGAGCGCCTCGTTCGTCTCCCTCTCCAGATTGCGGAACGAGACGATGTTGCCGTACGTCTTGACCGAGTTGAGGATCCGGTTGGTGCGCGAGAAGGCCTGCAGCAGGCCGTGCATGCGCAGGTCCTTGTCGACGAACAGGGTGTTGAGGGTGGTGGCGTCGAAGCCGGTCAGGAACATGTTGACCACGATCACCATGTCGATCTGCCGGTTCTTGAGTCTCAGCGACAGATCCTTGTAGTAGTTCTGGAACCTGTCCGCGCTGGTGTCGTAGCTGGTGTGGAACGTCTCGTTGTAGTCCTGGATCGCGTCCTCAAGGAAGTCGCGGTCATCGCCGTGCAGGGAGCCCGGGTCGAAGTCCTCCTCGTCGAGGATGCCCTCCTGCGACTGCGCGTTCGGCGCGTACGAGTAGATCAGCCCGATCTTCAGCTTCCTATCCGGCGGCAGGTCGGCCTGCTGATGCTGGAACTCGGTGTAGTAGCGCTTCGCCGCCTGGATTGACGCCGTGGCGAACAGCGCGTTGAACCCATGCGCGCGCTGGGTCTGCCTGACCTCCGCCACCGCGTCCCTCCCGGAGCGCCTCGACCTGACGACGTCGGCGACGTTCGTCACCAGCGAGTGCTCGTAGCTGCTGGTCCTGCGGGTCTTCTGGTCGAAATGCTCCAGCGCGTACCGCACGATCTGATAGATGCGGCGCGGGTCGAGAAGGGCCTTCTCGGTGTCGATGGCGGGGACCTTGGCGTCATGGACGTTCCCGACCTTGATGGTGTCCACGTAGTCGATGCGGAACGGCAGCACGTTCCTGTCGCGGATCGCGTCGACGATCGTGTACGTGTGCAGCCTGTCGCCGAACGCCTGCTCGGTGGTCTTCAGCCGGGGGTCGCCTCCGGAGCCGGCGTTCAGGGAAAAGATAGGAGTGCCGGTGAACCCGAACAGGTTGTAGCGCTTGAATGATCTGGTGATCAGCGTGTGCATGTCGCCGAACTGGGAGCGGTGGCATTCGTCGAAGATGATGACCACATGCTGCTGGTACACGGGATGCCGCGGATTCGCCTTGACGAACATCGAAAGCTTCTGGATCGTGGTGATGATGATCCGCGCGCCCGGGTCCTCCAGCTGCCGCTGGAGCACGCGGGTGGACGTGTTCGAGTTCGCGGCGCCCTTCTGGAATCGGTCGTACTCGCGCATCGTCTGGTAGTCGAGGTCCTTGCGGTCCACGACGAACAGCACCTTGTCCACGCCGTCCATCCGGGTGGCGAGCTGCGCGGTCTTGAAGCTGGTAAGCGTCTTGCCCGACCCGGTCGTGTGCCAGACGTAGCCGCCGGCCTTCACCGTGCCGAGCTGCCGGTAGTTCGAGGAGATGAGGATCCGCTGCAGTATCCGCTCCGTCGCCACGATCTGGTACGGGCGCATCACCAGCAGCATCCGGTCCGCGGTCAGCACGCAGTAGCGGGTGAGGATGTTCAGCAGCGTATGCTTCGCCAGGAACGTCCGGGCGAACGACCGCAGGTCCAGGATGGGCTTGTTGTTCGCGTCCGCCCACCAGCTGGTGAACTCGAAGCTGTTCGACGTCTGCCGCTTCGACGACCCGCTCCGAATCCTCGCCTCGTCGATGTGCTGACGTCGCGTGGTGTTCGAGTAGTACTTCGTGAGCGTGCCGTTGCTGATGACGAACAGCTGCACGTATTCGAACAGGCCGCTCCCCGCCCAGAACGAGTCCCGCTGGTAACGGTCGATCTGGTTGAACGCCTCCCTGAGGTCCACGCCGCGGCGCTTGAGCTCCACATGCACGAGGGGAAGGCCATTGACCAGAATCGTCACGTCGTAGCGGTTGGAGTACTTCGCCGGACCCGCATCGGCTTGTCCGGGCACCTCGTACTGGTTGATGACCTGCAGGATGTTGTTGTGGATGCGAGTCTTGTCGATGAGCATGACGTTCTTCGTGCTGCCGTCATCCCGACGCAGGACCTGGACGGAATCCTCCTGGATGCGCACCGTCTTCTCGACGATGCCGTCGTTCCTGTCGGCGATGCTGTGCGTGAAGAAGCGCTTCCACTCGTCGTCGCTGAACGTGATGTGGTTGAGCCGCTCCAGCTGCGCGCGCAGATTGTCGATGAGGTCCTGCTCGGCGTGGATCGGCAGATACTCGTATGCC
>CALEGL010000003.1 GCA_937876495.1 uncultured Bifidobacterium sp. | reverse complement strand
CGCCCCCGCGGATATGACCATCAACACGCATGTATGCCGGGGCAACTACCGATCCCAGTGGTTCTCCTCCGGCGGATACGGCCAGGTGGCCGACGTCCTGTTCGGTGAGGAGAACGTCAACGCCTACTACCTGGAGTTCGACGACGACCGCTCCGGCGACTTCGCGCCACTGGCGAAGGTCTCCAACGACAAGAAGGTCGTTCTGGGACTCATCACCTCGAAGAGGGCGCAGCTCGAGGATCCCGACGTCATCGTCCGTCGCATCGAGGAGGCCTCGCGGGTCGTCCCCCTCGACCGGCTGTATCTGTCGACGCAGTGCGGATTCGCCTCCACCGAGGATGGCAACGCGCTGACCGAGGACCAGCAGTGGGCCAAGGTCGCGCTCGTCCGATCCATCGCCCGCAGGGTGTGGGGAGAGGACTGACCTAGGACGCCCCTTCCGCCACCGTCAGGAACCCGCACCATCAGGGAACCACCGTGCGTGGGTGGCGAAGGAGGCTGGGCGCCGGAGGCATGAGAACCTGTACGGCGCCCGGCCGTGCGTCTATCGGCGCGAGACCTCGCTCCATTCGTCGCTGCCGATGATCTGCACCGACGGCGTGTCCAGGAACGTCAGGACGTCGTCGACGTAGGTGCGCATCACCGTGTTCGGCATGGAGAAGATCATGTGGACACTGTCGGCGAAGCGCTCCATCCGGATGTCGCCTCCTCCGAGACGCACCTGGCGGGCGAAGCGGTTCTCGGCGTCGTTGCGCACCCAGACGTCACGCCCCGCCTGAAGCAGCAGCATGGGCGTCTCGATGCCGTCGCAGGCCTTCTGCCTGAGCACGGCCCGCGACATGGCCAGCATCTGCCGCATCCATCCATAGGTGGGCGCATACGTCTGGAAATGCACGTCGGCGCAGCGACGGGCATGATACCAGCGCAGACGCTCCTCGCTCGCCCCCTCGTTGCCCTCCATATCGAACACCGGCGAGAACTCCCCCTGGCCGGCGATCCTCGACTTCCCGAATCCGAGGACGTCGGCCGCCGACACCGCCGCCCGAGCCAGCCAGGTGGGCATCCCCGCGGACGGCACGATCATGGGACTGGAGAGGACGGCCTTGTCGAACAGCGTGGGATACCTTTCGATGACAGCGGCTCCGATGCCGCCACCCATCGAATGGCTGAAGAGATTCAGCGGCCGGCTGTCCGCGTACCGCTGGCCGACGTCCTGGCTGAACCTCACCAGGTCGGCGACGTAGCGGCGCCAGTCGTCGATCCACACCAGCGACGGGTCGTCCACGTCCCGCGCCGAATAGCCATGCCCCCGGTGTTCGGGCATGCATACCGAATACCCATCCATCAGGAGGTACCAGATGAGCTCCGCGTACTTCTCGATGAACTCCGTGAAGCCGTGCGAGATGACGACGGCCCCGCGGAACCTCGCCGAGGCCCCGGACACGTCAAGCTCGTCGAAGCGCGCGGCATCGAAGCATACGTAGTGCAGGCGTCCAGTGGCGGGAGGGATGCCAAGCCCCCGGTCCCCCGCGGCGGGCATCCAGCCCTCCTGACGGCAGTGATCCAGCGCCGGAAGAACGGTGCCGTCCATGAAGGCGGCGTACCCGTGCTCGTCGATCAGGGGAATGCTCGAGGCCATATGCTCACCGTACAGCCACGCCGGGCTTCGCCGAACCGCCCGCCGACACCGTCGGCCCGTCCATCCCCAGCGCCTCGTAGAGGAAGTCGCGCTGGAGTACGAGCAGACTGCGGGCGACGTCCGGATCGTTGGTCATATGGGTGATGCCGGTCAGCGGCAGGAAGACATGCGGCCGGCCGGCAGCCATCAGCGCCCGCGACAGCCTGAGCGAATGGGCGATGGTCACGTTGTCGTCGGCGAAGCCGTGGATGATCATCAGCGGCCGACGAAGCCCCGGGGCGTCGTCGAGAAGACCGTTGCGGCGGTAGGTCTCCGGGTCGAGCCCCAGATAGCGCTCGGTGTAATGGGTGTCATACAAGGTCCAGTCGACGGGCGGCGCCCCGGCGCAGGCGGCGCGGAAGACGTCGGGGGCGTCCAGCACGGCGAGCGCCGACAGATATCCGCCGTAGGACCAGCCGATGATGGCGACGCGACCGAGATCCGCCTCGGGCGCCACATCGGGAAGCGCCTTCACCGCCTCGACCTGATCGGCCAGGGTGACATCTTTCATCCGCCCGGCGATCTCACGGTCCCAGCGCGGACCGCGTCCGGTGGTCCCTCGACCGTCGGCCGTGACGACGAGGAAGCCCTGATCCGCCCACCACTGGGAGTCCCAGTGGTACGACTGGCTGAGCACCGCCTGCTGGAAGCCGGGACCGCCGTAGGGCCTCATCAGCACGGGAAGACGGGAGGCCCCGGCGAATCGGCTGTCCGCCCCCGGACGGGTGATCGCCGCGATGAGGCCATGCGCCCCCAGCCTGACGAAGCGCGTCGTGGGCGTGAATCCGGGGGTTTCGGCGGCATTCCCAATGGCGGCACGGACATCCGTCGTCACGCGTCGTTCCGGCTCCGCCGCGGTCCGGTTCCGCATCGCATCCGACGCCGTCTTCCTCTCCGATGAATCCGGACCGCAGCCGGCAAGAACATGGGTCATCGTCGACATCGCCGAGGCCATGTCCCTTCCGGACACGACCATGCCACGACCCCGACGGGATGCGGTCCAGACGCCGGGTTCCACGGTGACGGGAAACAGATTCCCCTCATAGTCGATGCGGACCACGTCCAGGCTGCGCGCATCATGGCCGTCGGCATGGTTCCGCCAGGCGGACGGCACGTCGGGGGCGAGGTCCGGCGTGCGCTGCACTACGGCGAGCACATCCTCATCCGTGACGTCCAGAACCCGCCGCACCTGCCAACCCACCGGAGTGAACGCGCGGCCGTCGACGGTGAGCCTGTTGGTGTCGGCGTCCATGTCGTTGAGAGCGCACACGAGTCTGCCGTCGGGGGTCATCGCAGGGGTTCCGGCGATGAGGTCGAGCCACTGCGGATTCGCATGCCTCTCGAGCACGGTCGTCGACCCATCCGGATGGACGTCCAGCACCAGGTCCTTGTTCTGCCGTCGGTTCTGCACGAGCAGGACCGGGTCGTGCGCGCCGATCCAGGACACGGCCGCCAGATACTCGAAGCCCTCATCGTCCCATGTCACGTCCTTCGACGCCGAGACACGGCAGCGCCCGGAGAAATCCGTCGTCAGGTCGAGCAGCGACAGCCCCACCCGCGCGTTGCGGGTCAGTGCGCGTGGGTAGCGGCGCGGAACCGCTGGAACGTCGGGATCCGTGGGGTCGGAGAGATACCACACCGGCTCCGGAGAGGAGTCGAAGGTTTCGACAAGGACACGACGCGAGTCCGGCGACCACCAGAACCCGTCGTATCGGTCCATCTCCTCGCCGGCGACGAATTCCGGCAGTCCGAGGACCATCGTGTCGGGAGCGTCCTGCGAAAG
Organism: uncultured Bifidobacterium sp.; assembly: GCA_937876495.1. Lineage (GTDB taxonomy): Bacteria > Actinomycetota > Actinomycetes > Actinomycetales > Bifidobacteriaceae > Bifidobacterium. The sequence continues at coordinate 1,895 of CALEGL010000003.1, read as the reverse complement.
CGCCACGACGACCGACCTGCCAAGAACCGAGCCATTCTCATCGACGTCGATGACGACGAGCTCGCGACCCGTGGAATACAGCGCATGACGGCCGTCCGGCGAGATGCGCAGGGCGGCCACCGGAGAAGGCAGGGACGATTCCGCGGTCGCGTCCGATGCGTCCCCGGCGTCCCGAGACAGGTCGGTGACCGTCGCCGCCAGGTCGGAGCCTATGTCCGCCATGAAGGGATGTCCGTCCAGAACGAAGACAACCCGATCCCCCGAAACGTCCGAATCATAGGAGACGATGCCGCGACCACCCTCACGGGCCCGTTCCCGGCGCGCGCGCTCCTGAGGCGACACCCGTTCGCCATCCGCATCAGCCAGCAGCTTCCGAGGATCCGCGAGCAGCACCTCACGATGGCGCCCATCCCCGGAGAGGATGCTCATCCACAGCGAGGTGACAAGGTCCTCGGGACCGTCCGAACGGAGGAACAGCGCGCGCGACCCGTCACCCACCACCCGTGCGGATCGCGGTGCCCCGCAGGTGAAGCGCAGCGTCCGCGCCTTGCGTTCGGGATACTTCTCCATCGATTCCCTATAGTCCATGCCGTCCACGCTACCCTCAGAGCAGGCTCCGGGGGTCCGCTCTCCGCAGGTCCACCCGCATGGCAACACACGCGTTCCCGGCGCGGATCGTCCCCATCGTCGAAATCGTCCGCGCAATGGAGAACACAATGGAGAAATTGCAAGCATGACGGGCATCGGTTGGCCCCTCCCGACGCGCCGCGTAGGATATGGTGAGGAAAAGAAAGGGGTCGCCATGAGCGTTCTTGACCGTTTCGAGAAAAGCGTCGAAGGCGCGGTCAACGGCATGTTTGCGAAGTTCGGCTCCAAGGACCTGCAGCCGGTCGACCTCTCCAGCGCACTCGAACACGAGATCGACTCCAAGGCCATGCCCCTGGGCCGCGACCGCACCGTGGCGCCCAACGAGTACCGGTTCAAGCTGAGCACCTCGGACTTCGACCGCATCGAGCAGTGGGGAAGCGAGGCGCTCGCCGACGAGCTCGCCGACAACCTCACGAACTATGCGAAAAGCCAGCACTATGCCTTCGTAGGCCCCGTGGTCGTCATATTCGAGGAGGATCTGGGCCTGAGCAGAGGGAACTTCACTCTGAGTTCGGAATCCGTGCAGGGCACCGCGGCCCCCGTCACCACCGACGACCAGGCGCAGGACATCCCCGTCATAGAGATCAACGGCAAGAAATACGGCCTGACCAGTGAAAGGACGGTGCTGGGCCGCGGCTCCGACTGCGACATCATCATCGACGACCAAGGCGTCTCCCGTCGCCATCTGGAGATCGACATCACGCCCAACGGAGTCATCGCCCGTGATCTGGGATCGACGAACGGCACCTATGTCGAGGGGCACAAGGTCCCCGCCGCCACCCTTCTCGACGGCAACACCATCACGATAGGACGGACCCGCATCCTCTACTGGGCTTCCCAGGAGCAGGAGTAGAGCCGTCCGGCGGGCGGAACCGACATGATCACCGAGCTGACATTCGCGATTCTCAAGTACGGGTTCCTGGCCCTGCTATGGATATTCGTGGCTTTCGCCGTGCGCTCCCTGCATCGTGACATCACCTCCCTCAGCCCCCGCAAGTCCCTGTCCCATCGCCGCAAGGGGCGGCGCGCCCGGCGGCGCGCCACCGCCGCGCCCTCACCGGCCGCCGCCGCGCCGCCGACGATGACCGTTCCCTCCGCGGAGCCCGCCGGACCATCGCTTCTCGTCGTCATCGACGGGCCCGCGGCCGGCACGTCCGTGCCACTCACGGGCCGCGCCATCACGGTGGGCCGGTCGTCCACCAACACCGTCGTCCTCGACGACGAGTTCGTCTCCTCGCATCACGCCC
>CALEGL010000002.1 GCA_937876495.1 uncultured Bifidobacterium sp. | reverse complement strand
CCGTGGCGGTGTGGGGAGCGCGTTGAAGCCCCCGTGCGGCCGGGCGACGACCGCCATATCCGACGGCCCACCGGGGCGCGCATGGCCCAGCCGGCGCCGTGCGACGTCCACGCGGTCCGCGTCCTCGACCGCACCGCCGAAGGGGCGCGCGGGGTCGGGGGCATGCAGGGAGCCGACACGGCCGCGGATGGCGAAGCGCTCGGTCTCCCGCGCCAGCACGCGGCCGTCGTCGAGACGATGGACCACGTGGATGGCGACGAGACGTCCCGAGGAGGACTCGCGGCAGGGATCCGCCCATGCCTCGGCCGTGACGCGCTCGCCGACGTGTCCGAGCAGCTCGTCCTCGGTGACGTCCAGACGGATGGAATGGTCGAGATGCACGGCGTCGAGCAGTCCCTCAATGACGGGGACGCCGTCCCGGTCCAGAGAGCCCAGGGCCGCGTAGATCGCCGGCCAGGCCGGTCCCGTCAGCGCGGGGGGGAGGGTGCGGCGGGGGCCGAGGCCCTGGCGGGGGTGGCGGGGGGTGCGGGGTGCTTGGTCGCGGCCGAGATCCGCCGACAGGGGGTACGGAGGGGGGGCGACGCCCCAGGGATGGGCCTCAGCGGCACCGCGGACCCCGGGCAGGGCGGATATGGCAGCCCGGCCGGCCCCAATCCCACCAACGCCGGCGGTGGCGGCGAGAAGGGCGCGGACATGCTCCGGCAGACGGTCCGCGTCGATGTGCGGGACCCGACCCGGGACGGACACGTCGACGACGAGCGGGAGCGTGATGTCCCTCACCGTATGATGCCTCGGGTCGCCGTCGCGCACGTCGGAGGGCACGTCGAGGCGGACGTCCAGGTCCACCGCGACGCGATCCCCGTCGCGCCCCGCCCCCTCGCCGGACACGGTCCGCACAAGGCACAGCGGGCCGGCGTGATCCCCCGCGACGCGCGAGGCCTCGACGGCCACGGCGGGATTGGCGACGAGACGTCCCAGCCAGGAGACCGTCGGGCAGCGGCGGACGAAGTCCTCGACATGCTCCGAGGACCCCAGCGTCGACGCCAGCGCCTCGGCAGGTCCCTGCGACCGTGAGACGCCGTCGACGGCCGCCTGTTCGAAGCGACGCAGAAGATGCGCCACGGGCTCGTCCACCGTCGTGATGCCCCCGACGGACACGGGTCCGGGAATGACGCGGACGGCGTCCGCCGGATAGCGGGGGTCCTGCGACTGCCAGAGCTGGTCCTGCCCCCACCAGCGCAGCAGGTCCCCGTCGATGACGGGAACGAAGGGCATGGGCTTGGGGTATTCGCGGACGAGCTGCGGGAACCAGGCGACGTCCTGCGGCTCGACGACGAGGTCGCGGGCGGAGGGGTACCGCGCGACGAGACGGTCGACGGCCGCCTGCGGGTCGTCGCGCACGGCGTCCGCGTCGGCGAACAGCGATGCCACCTTTCCGCGGTCCTCCTCGCAGACGCGCGCCTCGATGCGCCGCAGCAGGTGAAGGAAGCGGTCGACGTAGGTGTCATCCCTCCACGGGAAGCTCAGCTCGGCGAAGCGCCGGGCCCACCGCTCATAGGTCATGGAGTCCAGATCGCCGAAATACGGCTTGGCCGTGGCATCCAGCGCCCGGACGATCTCGTCGCGCCGGGCCGCCACCTCCTCCGGATGACGCTGCAGACGTGCAAGAAGCCGGCCGCAGCGGGACGAGGAGTTCTCGACCTCGTAGATGTCGGCGTGTAGATGGCTCAGTCCGGAGGTCATGCCTCCTCTGACGCCCCCTGACGGCACCCAGGGGTCGCGGGGGGCGAAGGGGTCGGTGTCCCCGTCGCCGTCGACGGCGACGCCGTCCGACCCGCCTATCCCGGGCGTGGCGACAAGCAGGCGTTTGACGTCGGGACTGGTCAGGGCCTCGCGGGTCGTCATCGCCGCGGTGCCGACCATGACGCCGTCGACGGGCATGGCGGGCAGTCCGCGCAGCGTGGACCAGCGGCCGAGGAGATAGTCCGTCGCACGGTCGGGCGTGCCGATGCCCCCGCCGACCACGAGGACGAGGTTGTCATGCTCGCGCACGCGCCCGTACGTCGACTCCAGCAGGTCGTCCAAGGACTCCCAGGAGTGGTGGCCGCCGGCCGATCCTCCCTCGACCTGCATGATGACGGGGTCGGGAGCCACGGTTTCGGCGATGGCGACGACCTGGCGGATCTGCTCCACGGTGCCGGGCTTGAACGCCACATAGGGGAATCCGTCGCGGCGCAGGTCGCGCACCAGACGGACCGCCTCGTCATGCGGGGGTATGCCGGCGGACACGACGACGCCGTCGATGGGCGCCCCCGCGGCCCGACGCCGCGGGACGATGCGGGAGGAGCCGAACTGCAGACCCCACAGATAGCGGTCCATGTACATGGCGTTGAATTCGACGGTCCCGCCGTCGTCGAGAAGCTCGGAAAGCCGGTCCATATGCCGGTCGAAGACCTCAGCGGTGACCTGTCCGCCGCCGGCGAGCTCCGCCCAGTATCCGGCGTTGGCGGCGGCCGCCACGATGCCCGGGTCGACGGTGGTGGGCGTCATGCCGGCGAGAAGAACAGGCGGCTTGCCGGTCAGTTCACTGAACCGCGTGACCAGACGACGGCCCGACGGCGTGTCCGCCAGGCGTGGCAGGAAGCGGCTCCAGTCCTGCTGCCGCCTCGGCGCCGGACCGGGGACGGACAGCTTCGAGCGGGAGTCCGGGGAGGAGGCGTCGACGACGCCGACGCCCGTGCCCTGGACGAGGGATTCGGTCAGCCGTCCCACCGCCGTTCCTGGCCCCATGTCGACAATCCACAGGCGCGCCGGATCGGCGTCCGACAGCAGCCCGCGGATGCGCCCCGCCCAGTCGACGGGGTCGACGAGGATCCGCCCGGCGAGGTCGCGCGCCCATCCGGCGTCCAGACCGCAGGAGACGGCCCAGTCGGCGACGACCTCCGCCGCTCCCCGCATCAGCGGCGAATGGAAGGGGACGGTGACGTCGAGATACTCGAGGACGGGAGAGAACAGGGCCCCTCCTCGGAGACCCGCGGACCGCTCCTTCTTCTCGCTCCGGGCCTCGTCGAGGGCCTCCCGGCTCCACGCCTGCAGGTCCTGCGGATGTCCACTGACCACCACGCGGCGGCGGGCGTTGACGACGGCCACCTCCAGAGGCCCTCGGGTGCCGGTCAGCCGCGCGACAAGAGCCCGCGCCTGCTCCGGGGTGACGCCCGTCGCCGACAGCATCGGCGTGGCGTCGCCGGCGTGGGACGCCACACCGGCGATACGGGCCTGACGGGATGCCGCGGCTCCGATGAGACGCGCCAGGGCGAGAACGCGGACGGCCTCGGGGGGCACCGGCCCCTCAGGGTCGGCGTGAAGCGCGGACGGCGCCATCTCCTCGGCGAGCAGCCCCTGGGAATGCCCGAGAACCGCCACCGGCCGGGACGATGGGGCGTATCCGAGTGAGACGAGGTCGAGCATGGCGCCGAGCTGTGTCAGGGCTATGCCCGGAACGCTTGCGGCCACATCCGCGGGTCGAAGGCGTCGCTCCGTGCCGGCGGCCACGGCGGGCACGTCGACGGCCCCGCCCACGGCCTTTATGAGGTCGGCGGAGACCGGGTTGAGCATGTCCTCGGCGTCCGCCATGGCACGTCGCAGCACGGGACCGAGGACCGGATCGTCGAGTAGGCGGCCGAGGCCGGAGGTCCAGGGGACGCCCTGTCCGGAGAAGACCAGGACGTGGGGTTCGGAATGCAGACCGTCTCTTTTCCTCCTCTCCGGACCCACGAGACTAAGGCGAATACCGTGTCCCCTCCTACGCCTGCAACAAACAATACAAGTA
>CALEGL010000001.1 GCA_937876495.1 uncultured Bifidobacterium sp. | reverse complement strand
CCGTGCGGGACGTGGTCCCGAGGATCCTCCGGGTCGTGCGTCTGGGACAGGACGTCGACCGCACGCATCGTGTCGCCGACGAGGCTCTGGACAGGGCGTACGCCGCCTGTCGCGAGTTCGCCGACGTCCTGGCGGCGCGGCGCGTCGACGGTCTGCGCTTCGTGGCCACGTCCGCCACCCGCGACGCCTCGAATCGTGAGGACTTCGAGAACGGCGTCCGGTCGATACTCGGCGTCACGCCGGAGGTCATACCCGGCACTGAGGAGGCCGATCTGAGCTTCCTCGGCGCCACCAGCGTCGTTCCCAGGGACTCCGTGAAGGCGCCGTATCTCGTCGTGGACCTAGGGGGAGGATCCACCGAGATGGTGATCGGAGGCGATGGCGTGAGCATACCGTCCACGAAGGTTCGCGCCGCCTTCTCGATGAACATCGGATCCGTGAGAATGACCGAGCGCCATCTCGTCTCCGACCCTCCCACGCAGAGCCAGATCGACGAGGCCGTGGCCGACGTCGACCGGCACATCGACGAGGCCATGGCCGCCGTTCCGGTGGGGGAGACGGGGACCATCATCGGGGTCTCCGGAACCGTGACCACCATGGCCGCTCTCGCCATGGGGCTGAAGGAGTACGACCATGCCGCCGTCGACGGCGTGACGATTCCTCTCTCCCGGGCCTATGCGGTCAATGATCGTTTCCTGCGCATGCCTCGCGTCGAAAGGGCCACGTACCACACCATCCATCCCGGTCGCGTGGATGTCGTGGGCGGCGGGGCGCTGGTATGGAGCCGCGTGCTTCGCCGGGTGTCCGAGGCGGTGTCCCGCACGCAGGGGGTGCATCTTGACTCCTTCATGGCCAGCGAGCATGGGCTGCTCGACGGCATCGTCCTCGACTACGGCAGGCGTCTGCTCGCAGGACGCTGAACGTCTCGCGACGAACCGCCGGCATGGGAGACCGACGCCGGACGACCGGCCATGCTCCCTCTGCGTTCCTCCGCGTTCCCTCGTTCCGGGTTTCCGCCGACGTCGGGCTGTAGAGTGGTGGGGCCGGTTCCTTCCGGCGGCGCCCCCTTGGCGAAATCGGTAGACGCAGCTGACTTAAAATCAGCCGCCTTCGGGCTTGCGGGTTCGAGTCCCGCAGGGGGCACCATCTCGGATGATGATGGGCTGCGCGGCATTCACCCGGCGCCGGACGGCCCATCGGATGTGCAGCGCGTCATCAACCGCCGTGGTGGAGACCCGAGGAGGAGTCGGATGACTGATAGCAGGATGACGGGGAATGACGGATCCTCCGGACGCCATGCCGTTCCCGTGATGCTCGCCCAGGCGGTTCTGGCGACGGCCGTGCTGTGCGCCGCGCAGATCGTCTGTGCGCCTCTGTATTTTCGGCTGGCGCGGGTCGTGGCCCTGCTGCCCTGGGCGCTCCTGGCCTGCCTGCTGTCCGCCGTGTTCGTCTTCGTTCCAGGATTCGCCCTGCTGTGGTGCGCCGAATCCCTGTCCATGAAGGCCCCGGGGCGTGCGGTTCCCTTCATTTACGCCGTCGTGGGGATGGTCGGCTTCGGCGTCTGGAGCCGCCTGGTGGTGGCGTCGGTCATCGATGCGGTGCTGTCCCCGTATGGCTATGCGAATCTGGGTGGCTCGGACGTGCTGGCCATCACCGTCAACGGCGGGGCCATGGGCTTCGCCGCCTTCTTCCTGGCGTCCTATCTGGGCTCGCGTTTCGCCGGGAGCCGAAAGGCCGTCGTCGTCACCGCCGCGGCGCTGCTGCTGCTCACTGTGGCGGGGACGGTCGTCGCCTTCCTCATGTTCTCGCGGCTGTACTGAGCCTTTTCGGTTCCATGCCGGTCATCATCGGACCCGCCGTGGTTCCCGCCCGCTTCCACGGAAGCTGATGGTGCTAGGCTGGGGACATTGTCTGGAAGGAGACCGGATGGACACGTCCATGCCTGAGGTGAACGCCGAATTCGGCGCCACGCCCGTCATCGCCTTTCCTGGAGAGGAACCTCCTGAGGGACTCAAAGTCGCGCAGCTCGTCGAGGGCGACGGTTCCGTCGTGCGCGTGGGAGATACGGTGACTGTGAACTATCACGGGGTCGTCTGGGGGTCGGAGAAGCCTTTCGACTCGAGTTTCTCCAGACACCAGCCGGCCAGCTTCGGCATCGGGGTCGGGCAGGTCATCCGCGGGTGGGACCGCGCCGTTCCGGGCCATAACGTCGGTTCTCGACTGGTCGTATCCATCCCGCCGGCGTATGCCTACGGATCCCACGGTGTTCCGCAGGCGGGCATCGGCGGCGACGACACCCTCGTCTTCGTGATTGACATCATCGCGACCCGCTAGACGACGTACTCGAGGAAGGCGCCGGCTGGACACCGGCGCCTTCCGCCATCGTAAGGGGCGTTCCGGGGCAAGGACCCGCGGACGCGTCATCATCACACATCAGGAGGCATCCATATGGCTGAGGAGAAAGTGGTTCTGCTCACGCAGAAGGCGTATGACAAGCTCAAGGAGGAGCTCACCTGGCGAGAGGGCCAGTATCGCGACGAGATCACGGAGCGCATCGCGTCCGCGAGGGCCGAGGGTGATCTGTCCGAGAACGGCGGATACCAGGCCGCCCGTGAGGAGCAGGGCAAGAACGAGGGACGCATCAACGAGCTCACGGTCAAGCTGCGCAACGCGCAGATTCTGCGTCCTCCCGCCGCCGGGACGGTCGGCAACGGCTCCGTGGTGACGTTGGAGATCGCGGGCCGCGAGATGGTGTACGTGCTGGGCGCCCGCGAAATCGCCGTGGCCACCGACTATGACGTGGTGAGTCCGGAGTCGCCCATCGGCGCGGCCATCATGGGCGCGCACACTGGGGACGAGGTGAGCTACAAGGCTCCGAATGGCCGCGAGATCACGGTTGCCATCAAGGACGCCCATCCGCTCGCGTAGTGTCCGGATCTCGCGGTTCGGAGCCGTGACATGTCTGCGCGGCATCAACGGGGCATCAGGCCGATGTTCGATGCCCGTGAGCCCCGGGGCTATCTCAACTGGACGACGACGAGGTAGATGGCCACCATATGGCAGGCGAATCCAGCCACGGTTCCCAGATGGAAGATCTCATGGAATCCGAACACCCGGGGCCAGGGATCCGGATGGCGTAGCCCGTAGACGATGGCGCCCGCGATGTAGCAGGCGCCGCCGGCCGCGATGAGGACGACGACGGCGGGCCCGGCCGCCGGCGAGGTCCAGAACATGCCCATGAACGCCACGCCCGACACCCCGAAGACGATGTACACGATGACGTAGAGCCACCGGGGAGCGGTTATCCATACGACGTGGATGGTCAGGGCAACCAGCGTGCAGAACCACATGCCCGCGATGATGGCGTTGCGCCACAAGGGGGAGAGCGCGAAGGCCACCGGGGTGTACGTGCCCGCTATGAGAAGGAAGATGTTGACGTGGTCGAGGCGACGTAGCACATCGGTGACCCGGGGAGACCAGTCGCCCAGATGATAGGCCGCCGAGTTGCCGAAGAGGATGAGCGATGACGTCATGAACACCGCGCATGCCCATTTGAGGCCCGTGCCATGGGCGATGCAGATGAGGACGATTCCCGCCGCAAGCGCCAGAGGCGCTGTGACGGCGTGGATCCATCCGCGCAGTAGCGGTTTGGGACGTCCGTGGACGTCGAGCCTCACCTTGCGGGGGGGTCTTCCGGGACGTTCGATGTCCAGGGCCTTCTCCTCCGCCTTCCTCAGGACCTTCTCGATGCGTGCGTCGGCCCTGCGCCGGATTCGTGAAGCCTTGAGTTCCGATTTCGCCCGAATCTGCTCGGCGCGGGCGTGGCGGGACCTTCTCAGCGCCTCGGTGGCGTCGCGGACGGCGGGTGATTCGCCGGAGCCTTCGGACGGACCTGCGCCGGAGCCTGCCGCGGCGGCGTTCGTCGAGCCGTCGGCGTCTGACGTATCGTTGTCTGACGTATCGGACTGTGACGAGGATTCCATGCGTACCTCCGCCTGACTACGGAACCGTAACCTACGTTACCGTAACAAAGTTACCGCATCGTCATCGGCTGTCAATCGCGGCGCGCATGCCGGCCGACGCCGGCCGGTGCCGTCCTGCGTAAGATAGGGAGACATGGCCGATTTCACGCAGATTCTGTCCACGCGTCCCGATCTGTCCGACGGGGACAGGGAGTGGCTGCACCAGCTCGTCGCCGACTGGCAGGTCATCGCCGACCTGAGTTTCGCCGATCTTCTTCTCGTCATGCGACGCGGGGACGGACGCTACGTCGTGGCCGAGCAGTGCCGTCCCTCGACGGTGATGACCCTGCGCATCGACGACGCCGTCGGCAAGGAGGTGGACGACGCCCTCACCCCGGAGATCGATGCCGCCATGCTGTCCGAGGCCCCCGTCAAATCGCACCGGCTGTGCCGCGTGGGTCGTGCGGACGTGTGCAACGTGTACGCCCCCGTCCATCACGAGGGTAGGACGCTGGGGGTGGTCGTGCGGCAGACCAACATGGCGACGCGCGAATCGAACGGACGCTATGAGGCGGAGAGCATCAACGCGGGCAAGCTGCTCTTCGACATGATCGCCCGCGAGCAGTTCCCCTACAGCAACCCCGTCATGAGCCAGAGGCACGTCGCCCGCGTCGCCGACGGCTTCATCCTCATCACGAACGAGGGCATCGTCCGCTACGCCTCCCCGAACGCCATCAGCTGCTTCCGCAGGCTCGGCTCCCTCGTCACCATGCAGGGGCACTATCTGAGCGAGCTGGGCACGGAGCTCCTGCACGCCAAGGACCCGGTGCCGGAGGTGCTTCCCCTTGTCCTCAGCGGAAAGGCCGCTGTGGACTCCGAGCTCGCCGCCAACCGGTCCGCGGTCTCGCTCAGATCCCTGCCGCTTTTCGACGCCGTCGGACGCACCGGCGCGATCGTGCTGTGCCGTGACGTCACCGAGATCCGTCGTCGCGAGCAGGAGCTGGAGACGAAGGACGCCACCATCTCGGAGATCCATCATCGCGTGAAGAACAACCTCCAGGCGGTCTCCGCCCTGCTGCGTCTCCAGGCGCGCAACACCAAATCCCAGGAGGTGCGCAAGGAGCTGGTGGAGGCGCAGAGGCGCATCCAGACCATCGCCATGGTGCATGAGGGGCTGAGCCAGACGGCGGACGAGATCGTCGACTTCGACAAGGTCATCGCCAATCTCCTCCATATGAGCGTCGACCTTGCCTCGATGAGCGACCAGCACATCCGCATCAGCTACGTCGGACGCTTCGGGATGATGCCCGCGCAGGACGCCACACCCCTGTCCCTTGTGCTCACCGAGCTCATCACCAACTCCGTGGAGCATGGATTCGTCGGACGCACGGAGGGGACGATTACCGTGTCCGTGGGTCGCAGCGGCAGCAACCTCAACGTCGTCGTCGAGGACGACGGCTCCGGCATCAGCGCCGAGGAGGACCACGGCATGGCCCGGTCCTCTGGGTCGGGGCTGGGAACGCAGATCATCAACACCTTCGTCACCAACGACTTCGGAGGTTCCGTGCGATGGGAGCCGCGACGCGAGGGAGGAACACGCGTGGTGCTGGACATCCGTCTGCGTGCGGCCCAGGAGATGGAGGACTAGTCCGCCGCCCTCGTTGATGGCGCTTCGACGGCGTCCACGGGACTGTTTCATCGACTGTGATTCCCCGGCGTTGGCGGCGCCGAGGACGTGACGGATGCCGTGCAGGGAACGACGAGGGGTCCCGGCGACGAACCGCCGGAACCCCTCATCGTTGCACGGTGTCGGACGGGCGAACCGTCCGATCCATCACTCAGATCTGCATCTGCATGTTCTGCGACCTGCGCGCCCGCATGGCACGGCGCTTGAGCGCCCGACGCTCGTCCTCGCTCAGACCGCCCCACACTCCATAGTCCTGATTGGTGTCCAGAGCGCATTTGAGGCATGCATCGATGACCTTGCAGGTGCGGCAGACGGCCTTGGCCTCCTCGATCTGCTGATACGCGGCGCCCGTGTTGCCCACCGGGAAGAACAGCTCCGGATCCTTGTCGCGGCACGCGGCCTTGGCCCTCCAGTCGAAAGCACTGCTCATGACTTCTGCCTTCCTCGAGTCATCCGACGATGACCGATATGTATGTAATCCTGTATCAGGTAAGCACGAACATCCGCACTTTTCAAGGATTTTCGTCAACCGTCTCCGCATGAACCGTCTCCACGCGGAGGGCGCATTGCACGGGCATCGTGCCCTTGCGCCCGATCATCACCGCCCTGCCGGGCAGACAGGCGTCGCCTCCGAGCTCGTCAAGGACGGCGGAGGGGATGCCGTTCATGAGATTGGTCGCCCTGTCCGCGGACGGGAAGATGACGCGCGTCGTCACGGCCTCGACGCGCAGTCTGTCGGGATGGGCCGTCACCAGCACGGCCGTCGATCGATGCGTCCCCAGGGCATGGTTCAGTTCGTCAAGCAGGTTCCCCGAGGACATGGGGTCGAGCGGGGCATCGGCGTCGTCCATCAGCCAGACCGTCATGGCGTCGGGGCGGATTTCGCCGGCATCGTCGGTCGGCGGGGCATCCATGCGACTGGCTTCATCCATGATCGGCTTGTGACGGTCTGACTCCATTCCCGCGGCGCCTGCGGCGGCGCATGCCGGGCGGTAGGGGCGCAGGCCCCGCCTGCCGTTCACGGCCCTGGAGATGACCTGCAGCAGTGCGCTGCGTCCCCGTCCCGGCTCGCCCGCGATGACGACCGTCTCTCCGGGGATGAGCCTTACGATGGCCTCGGACAGCCGCTCCCCATCGTCGGCCAGTCCGATGACCACATCGACGCCGCCGATGCCATCCGATCTCCGATTCGTCGATGGTGAAGTCGCTCCGATTCGAAGAACGGGCAGGCTGCGCGGCAGCGGCTCGCTGAAAAGCCGCGGCGGCGGGGGAGACCCATGGACGACGGCCGCCCGTCGTATCGCGGTGACGAGGTTGGTGGAGCTTGTTGCATCGGAGCATCGGAAGCGCGTGACGCCTTCACCATCGTTGCAGTAGGCCGTTCCCGGTTCGCGAGGGCTGATCGCCGCCGCCTTCGCGTCGCCAAGCAGCTCGACGGATTGCAGGGCGTCCCTGACCCGAAGGCAGATGTTGAGGGACATGTTCGCCTTCATATCCCCTCCCACCTGCCCGAGAGGGCTTTGCGTGCACGCGATGACATGCATGCCCAGAGACCGGCCGAGGGAGGCGAGACGGTCCAGACGATCCATGTAGTCGGGCAGACGGCCTCTGAGGGCATGGAACTCGTCGATGATCACGACGATCACCGGCGGGGGAGAGACGATTCGACGTATGTCGGGGACTCGGTGGCGTGCGGCCAGATGTTCGCGGCGCGTGAGCTCGGATTCCAGCGATCGGAGGGCTCGGCGCGCGTATGACAGATCAAGGTCGCTGACGCTGCCGATCACATGGGGGAGCGTCTCGAGGTCGTTCAACGCCGCACCGCCCTTGAAGTCAAGGAACACGAAGCGCAGATGGTCCGGCGGATTCGCCGCGGCGAGCGCAAGGCACCAGGACCGCAGCAGCACGGACTTGCCTGACCCCGTTGTACCTGCGACCAGGGCATGGGGTCCGTTGGAACCGAGATCGAGGAAGAAGGGCGAACCATGCTCGTCCGTGCCGATTTCCGCTCGAAGCGTCGGGGATGCCTTCGCCGCCACCCAGCGACGGACAAGACATCGCCAGACATCCAGAGGAGTTCCTCCGATGCCGAGCAGATTCTCAAGAGACGGGGCGGTTATCGGATCTTTCGATTCGATAACAGGGGCGGGTGCCGCGGTGGATGTTCCCCCATCCCGCATCCCGCGTCGTCCCCTCAGCGCCGACACCAGCCAGACCGTGGGGGCGATCATTCCGGTGACGGTCATCGCGGCGAAGGCCCACTGCCGTTGGACGAGCAGCATGACGAGCAGCATGATCTGACCTGTCAGAGGTGCGGCTGCGAGCAGAACGGGTGTCATGTCCTCCCCGGCATAACCGCGTCGCCGCGGGTTGGATGTCGGGTCCATGCTCTGCCGGCCGGAGGATTGCGCCATGGAATCATCGTGCCTGAGGCGGTTACGGCTTCGCTGGAATCCGCCGTGCGTGGTCGCGGGGGCGCTTCAGGGGGGAAACGATGGATGACCGGCGGATCCGGGAGGGGCAGGATGGAAGCGAAGGCGACGAGGAGGTGCGGGATGCGGTGGGGGAATCGGAATAAGACCGGGGCTTCGGACCCTCTCGGTCAGGATTCCGCCAGCGTTCCCACCGTTCCTGCGTCATGGGTGCCGTCGACAAGAGAATCGAACAACGTCGTGTTCTTCGTCGCGTCGAGAAGCACGCAGGAGCCGACACCGGCGACGTAGTATCCGGGATCGGACCAGTACACGCTTCCCGTCACACCGTCGGACCCCGTGGCCGAGCGGAAGGCCAGAGCCATGCCCAGAAGGGTGGACGGCGATGTGTTCTCATCTACGGTGATGGAGCCCAGCGCCGCAGAGGCCACGGAGGTCACCTTCGAGGGATTGGACAGCACCGTGGCGGACGTTGCCTTGCTCACGATGGCGGCGATGACCTTGCGCTGTCGGGCGGCGCGTCCGAAGTCCCCTTCGGAGTCCGCATACCTCATGCGGGAGAAGGCAAGGGCGGTGGTTCCGTCGGCGTGGTGACACCCAGCCTTCCAGTTTAGGCCCGAATAGGAGTCGTTCACCGTCTTGTCATAGCACAGAGTCACGCCGCCCAATGCGTCGACGACCTTCGTGAGACCTCCGAACTTTATCTCCGCTACATGGTCGATTTTGTGACCCGTGATGCCCTCGACCGCTCCGACCAGAGCCTTTCGGCCATTGGTCTCGACAACGGCATTGATCTTCATCGACACCCCTGACACCGTCACCAGTGAATCCCGTGGAATGGAGATAAGGGAGCTTGATCCGTTCTTCGGCCTGGTGAGCACGAGGATCGTATCCGTTCTGGATCCCGGGGTGTCCGAGGCCGAGCCGCCCGCCGTGCCGTCGCGTTCGTCCGAACCGAGAATGAGCCAGCTGGTCGCGCTGGTGTCTTCGGAGGCCGAAGTCAGCCAGGATTCCTTCTCCAGGTGTCCGCTCACCCAATTCCACGCACCGAAGAGAAGCAGGGCGAGCAGAGCCAGAATGACGAGGACGGCCACCAGGATTCGTCGTCCAATCCGCCCCTTCCGTTGGGGTGACGTACGGCGTTCCAAGCGATTCCGGGATGTTCCGCGGGAGAAGGATGCTCGCGGCGTGCTTCCGACCTGTTGCGTTCCCTTCACGGTCTGGCGCGTCGATCTCATGCCGGCGGATCCGCCTGGCCGTCTGCTGGACCGTCTGGTTGAGGACGATGCGCGTTCCGCATGCCTGTGACTGGGTTCGTAGACCGGTGGAGCGTACGGTGATTGCTCGGAGGAACGGGTATGAGTGGACCTCTGGGGCCGTCCGGCCGATTCGCCGTTCTGGTGTGATTGCGCGGATGGAGTGAAGCTTGGAGGAAGAACGTCATCCGCGTCGCGGACGGTGTGACGCACTATGCGTCCATGCGTCTCATGCGTCTGTCCATGCAGTCCGGAGGGAATGAAGCTGGGCGGATTCTCATCGGAATTCGATCCCGTGGTTCCCTCGGCCATGTTTCCTCCGTCGTGACGCCCTTCAGCACACATCTACACGTCGGGATGGGGAAGAGACGCCGGGGTGCGTCAATCCTGCGCAGGAACGGCACATACGGTGCTGTTGAGATACCGGTCGGCGATGCCTATGTACTGTCCCGTGGATGCATCCCTGATCGTCCCCGTCTCAGGGTCGACGATTCCGCCGGTGGCGGGATCGATGAGGGTGCCCGAGGACGTGGTGATCAGGCCTGTCGTGGGGTTCACGGTGGACGACGAGGACGATGATGCCGAGGACGATGATGTCGATGCCGAGGGCGATGAGGATGCCGACGATGAGGACGAGGAGGACGAGGAGGAGGACGTGCTCTGATCGGTGAGGGGCTTCTCCTCGCGCAGCTTCGCCCAGACGGTATCGGCGGAGGACGTCCAGACCACGCGGTTGACGTTCTGCGGAGCGGTTTCGACGGGGACCGTGCGCATGTACAGCTTCGATGTGTTCAGATTCTTCAGGCTCATCGCCAGTCCCGCAAGGGTGGCCGTACTCGCCATGCCGCTGCTGATGTTCAGGGAGTCGAGCGCCGCCTTGGCGAGCTGGTACAGCTGGCTGGTCTGGGTGAAGAGGTTCTTCTCGCTCGCCTGTTTGAGAAGCTCTTTGACGAGGTACTGCTGGCGCGTCGTGCGCATGATGTCCGAGCCGTCGGTGCCCGTGCCGTGGCGCATCCTCGCATACTGGGTGGCCTGCGTGCCGTTGAGATGGTGCAGACCCTTGCTCAGGCTCAGACCCGTGTAGGAGTCCTTCGTGGTGACCGGGATGCAGAGGTTCACGCCACCGATGGCGTCAATCATGTCGCGCAGTCCGGCGAAGTCGACCACGATGAAGTTCTGCAGGTTCAGTCCCGTCAGTGAGTTGACGGCGTTCATCGTGCAGCTCGCCGCCGAGGCGAGATCGCCGCCCTTGGCCCAGGCGGTGGCGAAGACCGAATTGAACATGACGTCGTACTGGGCGGGGATCGTGCCGTTGGACGTCTTGCAGCTCGGCACGTCCACGAGGGAGTCGCGGGGGATGGACACGAGGTTGATGTAGGAGCGGTCCGCGCTGATCTGGACCACCATCGTGGTATCGGCGTTGTGCAGGCCGCTGTCGTCCGAGCCGCCGATGGAGCTGTTCCCCGACCCGTCGCGGGTGTCCTGGCCCAGCAGCAGAAGATTGATGGCCTTGCCGGCGTTGGGGTCGACGAGGGTCGGGGTCGACGACGACTTGTTCTGGAGGATGACGTCGACCTTGCCGTTGCTCACCGAGGAATCAAAATCCAGCCAGGTCGCGGCCGCGATTGATGCTGGGAAGGCGAGGATGACGGCGATGACCGCCGCGAGAACGGTACGCAGCCGATGACGGACGAGGAAGTTCCTTCCGTGACGGGGGGCCTGGGCCCTCCAGCCGCTGAGGACCGTGGGTCTCATGACCCTTCGCCTGTGAGAAGCCACGCTCGGCCTTCCTCCAGGGGCGCGAACCGTCATCATGCCTCGGAAAGCGCGGCGTGTTCCCGTCCATCGTGCAACGAACCACTAAATCATACGGCAAAACATTGGGGAATCCTGAAAAGCGACGGATTGCGCGGTCCCGAGCGAAGGGAACGTGCCCCATCGTCCCCTCCCAGTGGAGGTCCGCCGTCGGTCGCCGCGCCTTGGCGGGAACGGAGGTCTATCGGAATCCTCCACTGCCTCGCCTTGCTTCGAGGGGGTGGCCGATGCCTTCTGGAAGGTCGGCTGCGCCTTCTTGCGTACACTGGGAGGGTGCATTCGACCGATACCACTGATATCGAGGGCCTTGTCACGCGTCTCGTCACAGGCCGTCGGCCGATGGGGCATCCGAAGGTCGACTCCACCGTCGCCGCCGTCGTCACATGCGAGGAGGACCGGCGATTCCTTTCCGACACCCTATCGGCTGTGCTGTCACAGAGCGTTCTTCCCGGAACGGTGGTGATCGCCGACTGCTCGTCGGCGACATCACCCCCGGTGACGTCGGAATTCGACGGTCCGCGTACCTCGCCCGGGGGCGAGGACTCCGCCTCTCACCAAGCCTTGGGGCGAGTGGGCGGGGTTCTCGTCAGAATCGTCTCGGTGGCGGGTGCGGAATCCTTCGCCGACGCCGTATCCCGCGCTCTGAAGCATGCCGGACTCGGCCCGACGGTGAGCGCTCTGTGGTTGCTGCATGATGATTCGCGTCCCGTCGGTCCGCGTTGTCTCGAGCGTCTTCTTGATGCCCGCTGCAATACTCCCGGCGTCGGCATCATCGGGGCCAAGCAACTGTCCTGGGATGGGACGCTTCTGCACGAGGTCGGCTACTACGCGCATGGTCATCGTTGCGAGACCCTGGTCATCGACGGCGAAAGGGATCAGGAGCAGTACGACGACAGGCAGGACGTCTTCGCCGTCTCCCTCGCTGGTGCGCTCGTCCCGCTGTCGACGCTCACCCGTTTCGGCGGGATCGATCCGTGGTTCGGCACCTTTGGCGAATCCTTCGACTTCTGCCGTCGCATCTGCCGGGGCGGCGGGCGCGCGCTCATCGTTCCCCGGGCCGCCGTGGCCCATCGCCGAGCGCGTTTCGAAGGGCTCAGAAGCAGATCGGGTATGCCTCTTGAGGATGCACGAGAGACGCGTGCGACGATGGCATGGCTTGTGGCCGAGCAGCGCTATCGCTACACGGATATACCTCTTGCGTGGTGGCCTTTGGTATGGCTGCTTGGCCTTCCCGCATCGATTGTCCATGCCATCGTCTGTCTCGTCGGCAAGTGCCCCTACGAAGCTTGGTGCCGGCTGAGGCTTCCGTGGATGGTATGGGCGTCTCCCGGCAGAGCGGTGGCGGCGCGCCGGCGTCTTCGTCGGCATGCGCGCCTTCCGTTGTCCCGTCTTCCCATGCTTGTCGTGGATCGTCGCCAGATGGCCCGTTGGCGCGACAGACGGACGGCTTACGGCATGCAGAACGGCCCGGCGGTGGTCGGGC